>NZ_JAGQCO010000039.1:0-20917 GCF_024346235.1 Cyanobium sp. BA5m-21 | reverse complement strand
AGCAGATCAGCGATGAGATCCTGCGCATCCTTGATCTCACAGAGGAGATCCTTTCCACCTTCGATTTCAAGACCTACGAAATAAACCTCTCCACCAGGCCGGAGAAATCAATCGGCGAAGACGCCGTATGGGAACTGGCAACCCAAGGTCTGATCGAGGCCCTCGATCGCAAGGGCTGGGTATACAAGATCGATGAAGGCGGCGGCGCCTTCTACGGTCCCAAGATCGACCTAAAAATCGAGGATGCCATCGGGCGAATGTGGCAGTGCTCCACCATCCAGCTCGATTTCAACCTGCCAGAACGGTTCGAACTGGAGTACGTAGCCGCAGATGGCTCAAGAATGCGCCCGATCATGATTCACCGGGCCATCTTCGGTTCGCTGGAGCGGTTTTTCGGGATCATGACCGAGAACTACGCCGGCGATTTCCCCTTCTGGCTGGCGCCCGAGCAGATCCGGCTGCTGCCCGTTACCGATGAGGTGATGCCCTACGCCGAGCAGCTACTGGAGCAGCTCAAGGCCGCTGGCATCCGCGCCACCCTGGACCATTCCGGCGAGCGGCTCGGCAAGCTGATTCGCAACGGCGAGCAGATGAAAATCCCCCTGTTGGGAGTGATCGGCGCCAAGGAGGCTGAAACAGGTGCCGTGAGCCTGCGCAGCAGGCGCGAAGGCGAGCTCGGCAGCGTGGCCGTGGCCAACCTGCTGGCTGCAGCAGTGACGGCAAATGCCGAGCGGGCAGCCGGCCTGGGCCTGCCGGCGGTCACTACACCCGGCCAGTGACCACCCTTCTGGCTGGGGACATCGGCGGCACCAAGACCCTTCTAGCCCTGTATCAGCTGCAGGCCGGGGGTGAATTGGAGCTGCTGCGCAGTGAGCGCTACCTATCCGCCGACTGGGACGACCTAGCCCCAATGCTTGACAGCTTTCTGGGTGTTGGCCAGCCCAGCCCAGCTGCCGCCTGCCTGGCGGTGGCAGGGCCGGTGGAGGCGGGTCAGGCCCAACTAACCAACCTTCACTGGCAGCTTGATGGCAGCCAGCTGGCTGCGGCCACAGGTATAGGGCGGTTTGAGCTGGTCAATGATTTCGCCGTATTGATCTACGGGCTGCCCCACCTCACCCCACAGCAACAGGCGCCAATCCGCCCGGGGGTGGCGAGGCCGGAGGCGCCCCTGCTGGTGCTAGGTGCGGGAACGGGTCTGGGGGTGGCCTACGGGGTACCAACCCCAACTGGGCTGGTAGCGGTGGCCAGTGAGGCCGCCCACGCTGAATTCGCCCCCCGCAGCCAGCAGGAATGGGAGCTCAAACAGTGGCTCGCCCGCGAGCGGGGCCTGGAGCGGGTCTCGATCGAGCGGGTTGTGAGCGGCACGGGCCTGGGCGAAGTCGCGCGCTGGCTGCTTCACATCCGCCACCCCGGCGGAGACCATCCCCTTTTTCCGCTAGCCGAAGGGTTGGAACTGCCCGCTGCCGTGGCAGCCAGCGCTGCCCTAGGGGAAAGCCTGGCCTGCGAAGCCTTGGAGATCTGGATCGGTTGCTACGGCAGTGTGTGTGGCGATCTGGCCCTGGCGGGTCTGAGCCGGGGAGGGGTGTGGTTGGCCGGCGGCACCGCAGGAAAACTGCTGGAAACCCTGCGCTCGCCCACCTTTAACCGAGCCTTTCTAAATAAGGGTCGACTAAAGCCGGTGCTGGCAAGCATGCCGATCACAGCCGTGGTCGATCCGGCCATTGGCCAATTCAGTGCGGCCTGCCGGGCGCGCATGCTGGTGGCCTGAGACACTGGGCGCAGCAGAAGTTGTCCCATGGTGCGCCCCCGGGTCGGACAAGGGGTTGAAGTTCACGTTCCCGCTACCACCGCCAATGTGGGCCCTGGCTTTGACTGTCTGGGGGCTGCCCTGGATCTCGACAACGTCTTTCAGATGCGCTGCATCGAGGGAGGCAGCGAGCGCTTTGATCTGATTATTGAAGGCAGCGAAGGAGCCCACCTACGCGGTGGGCCCGACAACCTGGTGTATCGCTCGGCCCAACGGGTGTGGAAAGAAGCTGGCGAGGAGCCGGTGGCCCTAGAGGCAAGAGTGCGACTGGCGGTGCCGCCGGCCCGGGGCTTAGGCAGCAGCGCCACGGCGATCGTGGCTGGCCTATTCGGCGCCAATGCGTTGGTGGGCGAGCCCCTCAGCCGCGAGAAGCTGCTGGAGTTGGCCATAGATATTGAAGGCCATCCCGACAACGTGGTGCCCTCCCTGGTGGGGGGATTGTGCATGACAGCCAAGGCGGCCTCGCACCGTTGGCGGGTGGTGCGCTGTGAGTGGTCGCCCCTGGTACAGGCCGTAGTGGCTATCCCAGCTATCCGGCTCACCACCAGCGAAGCAAGGCGAGCCATGCCGAAATCAATTCCGGTGGGGGATGCGGTAATCAACCTGGGCTGCCTTACCTTGCTGCTGCAGGGGCTGCGCACCGGCAATGGCGACCTAATCACCGATGGCATGCACGACCGCCTGCATGAGCCCTACCGCTGGGGCCTGATCCACGGTGGCAAGGCCGTGAGGGAGGCGGCACTAGCAGCGGGAGCCTGGGGTTGCGTGATCAGTGGCGCCGGTCCAAGCCTGCTTGCCCTGTGCCCCAAACCTGAGGCCGAAAACGTCAGCAGAGCGATGGTTCGGGCCTGGCACCAAGCCGGGGTTGAGTCCCGCTCCGAGGTGCTGGCCATCCAGCAGCTGGGCAGCCGCTGGGAGCACTTGCCAGACCAGAAGCCCGCTGTCAGTGAGTAAATTTACTCAGTCGAGCAACCGGGGCTGATAGGTTGGTTGCCGATTTGAACAGCGCCTGACCTCGGCCCTGTTCAGCGAATCACCAGATCTGCAATCGGGCCGTGATGGACGTCAACATGCCCCTGCTAGTCGCGTCCAGCCTGGGCGCTCCAGCAGCGGAATCGGCCTTTCCCTGGCTGAGCCTGATCGTGCTGCTGCCAGCAGCAGTAGCCCTGGTAATGCCTCTGCTGCCAGGAGATGGCAGCGACCCCAAGTGGCCCCGCACCCTGGCCCTCGCCACCCTGGCGATCGACCTTGGTCTAATGCTGTTCTGCTTTAACAGGCACTTCGATGGCTCCATAAGTGATTTGCAACTGGTCGAAAGGGTCAGCTGGGTGCCGGCCATGGGCCTGGAGTGGTCCCTGGCAGCTGATGGCCTTTCCACACCGCTGGTGCTGCTCTCAGGCCTGGTAACCCTGCTTTCGGTTGCAGCCAGCTGGAACATCAAGACTAAAACCCGCCTCTATTTCGCCCTGATGCTTGTTCAGGCCTCAGCCCAGGGCCTGGTTTTTCTCTCCCAAGACTTTCTGCTTTTCTTCCTTGCCTGGGAGCTTGAGCTGGTTCCGGTATATCTATTAATAGCAATCTGGGGTGGCAAGCAACGTCAATATGCGGCCACTAAGTTTATTTTATATACCGCCACAGCCTCCCTGCTGATCTTGTTGAGCGGCCTTGCTCTTGCCTTCTCAGGCGACAGCTTCAGCTTCAACCTCTCAGAGCTAGCCAACCGTTCCCCAGGTGGCACCTTTGGCCTGCTCTGTTATCTGGGCTTCCTGGTGGGCTTCGGGGTGAAATTGCCAATGTTCCCCCTCCACACCTGGTTGCCCGACGCCCACGGTGAAGCAAATGCGCCCGTATCGATGTTGCTGGCAGGGGTGCTGCTGAAGATGGGTGGCTACGCCCTGCTGCGCTTCAACGTGCAGATGCTTCCGGAGGTGCATCTGAGGTTGGCACCAGCCCTAATTGTGCTCGGCATTGTCAACATCGTCTATGGCGCCCTGAATGCTTTTGCCCAGGACAATGTCAAACGGCGAATTGCCTGCAGCTCCGTGAGCCACATGGGTTTTGTGCTGCTCGGTATTGGTGCAGTAGATGCCCTTGGCATCAGCGGCGCCATGTTGCAGATGATCAGTCATGGCTTGATCGCAGCTGCCATGTTCTTTGTTACCGGGGTGTTTTACGAACGCACTAAAACCCTCTCAATCCCCAACATGGGCGGCCTCGCCAAGGCCCTGCCGATCACCTTCGCCTTTTTCCTGGCCAGCTCTCTTGCTTCCCTTGCCCTGCCAGGCATGAGTGGCTTTGTGAGCGAGATCACGGTGTTTCTTGGCATCACCGCCAACGACGACTTCACCATCGGCTTCCGGGTGATCGCCATCGTGCTGGCAGCGATCGGATTAGTACTTACTCCTGTTTACCTGCTCAGCCTCTGCCGCCGGGTGTTCTTCGGTCCCAGAATTCCTGCCCTAGCTGTGGTGGGCGACATGCGTCCACGGGAGCTTTTTATTGGTCTCACCCTGCTGATACCAACGCTGGCGATTGGCTTTTGGCCCCGGCTGGCAATCGATGTCTATGAGGCCTCAACCAACGCCCTAGCCCAGCAATTGAGTGCAACTGCCCTGTTTGCCATGGGCCGGGTCACCGCCCTGGGCTAATTCACAAAAGCTTGCTGGATCGGCTGGAATGGCTGCACCAAATCCCCCGTCCATGACCCTGAGCGCACCCCTGCCCTTGCTGCTTGGTCAGGGTCTTCCGCCCTTCGATGCGATCACGCCGGAGCAGGTAGAGCAGGCGATCCCAGCCTTACTGAGCGACCTAAACGAATCTCTCTCCGACCAGGAAGCCAGGCTTGAGCTGCGCTTAGGCGAATCCGAGTTGCTCAGCTGGGAGGAGGTTATGGAGCCACTACACCAGCTTGGCGAGCGGTTGCGCTGGAGCTGGGGGGTGGTGAGCCATCTCAATGGCGTCTGCAACACACCAGCCCTGCGGGAGGCCCACCAACAGCAGCAGGGGGCCGTGGTGCAATTCGGCAACCGCGCTGGGCAATCGCGTCCGATATATCGAGCTCTCGAGGCACTGCAAGCCAATCCCAGCCAGCTCGATGCCACCCAGAGCCGCATCCTGGCGGCGGAGCTACGGGACATGCAGTTGCGGGGCGTGGGCCTGGAAGGGCAAGAGCAGCAAGCCTTCAACGCCGCCTGTGAGCGGCTCGCCGAACTCGCCACCGCTTTCGGCAACCACGTGCTCGATGCCACCAACGGCTGGAGCCTCACTTTGAACAGCGAAGCCGAACTGGCCGGCCTACCAGCCAGCCTGCGGCAGCTGCTGGCCCAAGCTGCCTCAGATGCCGGTGAAAGCGGCTGGCGCCTGGGGCTAGATATGCCGAGGGTGGTGCCCTTTCTCAAATTCAGTGAGCGCAGGGACCTGCGCGAAAAGGTCTACCGCGCCCAGGTGGGCAGGGCCGCCAGCGGCGAACTGGATAACAATCCCCTGATTGCCCAAATCCTGGAGCTGAAGTTGAAGCAAGCCCAGCTGCTGGGCTATGCCAACTGGGCCGAGGTAAGCCTGGCCTCCAAAATGGCCGGCTCGGTGCAAGAGGTCGAAGACCTACTTGAAGACCTGCGCGCTGCAGCCTTCCCAGTGGCCCAGCAGGAGCTCGCCGCCCTTGCTGCCTGCGCCAGGCGCCACGGGGCACCCGAGGCAGCTGAGCTCAAGCCCTGGGACGTGAGCTACTGGGCAGAGGTGCTGCGTCAGGAGAGTTTCGAGCTCAACAGCGAGGCCCTCAGACCCTGGTTTTCCCTGAAGCAGGTTTTGCAGGGGCTGTTTGTTCTTTGCCAGCGCCTCTTCGACATACAAATAGTGGCCGCAGATGGGGAAGCACCGATTTGGCACAGCGATGTGCGCTATTTCCGAGTGCTCGAAGCCCGTAACGGGGAGCCCCTGGCAGGTTTTTACCTTGATCCCTATAGCCGCCCTGGCAGCAAGCGCGGTGGAGCTTGGATGGATGAATGCCTCGGCCGCTCCCGCAGCATCACCGGCGAGCCCGTGTTGCCGGTGGCCTACTTGATCTGCAACCAGAGCCCACCGGTGGGGGACACCCCCAGCCTGATGACCTTCGACGAGGTTGAAACCCTCTTCCACGAATTTGGTCATGGCCTCCAGCACATGCTCACCACGGTGGAGCGGCCCCAGGCCGCCGGTATCAACAACGTGGAGTGGGACGCGGTAGAGCTACCCAGCCAGTTCATGGAGAACTGGTGCTACGACCGGGCCACCTTGCTGGGCATGGCACGCCACTGGCAAAGCGGCGAACCGCTACCGGAGGCCGAATACCAAAAGCTGCTGGCTGCTCGCACCTTCATGGCTGGCGGCGCCACCCTGCGCCAGGTGCACTTCGCCCTCACCGATCTACGCCTGCACAGCCAGTGGACCCCCGACAGCGGTGAGAGTCCGGATCAACTGCGCCGCCATATCGCTGCCACCACAACGGTGCTTGAGCCCATAGCCGAGGACGCCTTGCTCTGCGCCTTCAGCCATATTTTTGCCGGCGGCTATGCGGCCGGCTACTACTCCTACAAGTGGGCTGAGGTGCTCAGCGCCGATGCCTTCAGCGCTTTCGAGGAGGTGGGCCTGGAGCAGGAGGAGGAGATCGTCGCCACCGGCCGCCGCTTCCGCGACACCGTGCTCAGCCTCGGTGGCAGCCGCTCCCCAGCTGAGGTGTTCGAAGCCTTCCGAGGGCGTCAGCCAAGCAGCGAGGCGCTGATCCGACATTCCGGGCTGGTGGCCGCCTGATGGCCACTCCTGCACCGGAGCTGGTGGCGGTCGCCGAGGCCTTCATCCTCCCCGGACCTGTCACAACGATTGCACCTCTTGGTAACGGCAACGTCAACGACACCTACTTAATGGAGGTGGGCTCTGGAGGGGCAACAGCAAGCCGCTATGTGTTGCAAAGGCTCAATACCGGGGTGTTTCCCCAGCCGGAGCTGGTGATGCAAAACCTGGAGGCGCTCAGCGAACATGCCAAGCAGCATCCTCTGATCGGACAGCGATGGGAAGTGCCGCGGCTAATCGCAAACCGCCATACCGGCCGACCCTGGCTATGGGTAGAGGGCCAATTTTGGCGTCTACAGAGCTTCATCGAAGAAGCCGTGACGGTTGAGGCGATCACGGACCGGGAGCAGGCCCGGCAGGTAGGTCGCGGCCTAGGGCTATTCCACTTGCTGATCAGCGACCTGCCCCTAGAGCAACTAGCCGACACCCTGCCGGGTTTCCACGTCACACCGACCTACCTGGCGGCCTACGACCAAGCTCTGCTATGTAGCCCAATAGGTCAGGACGGTCGGGAGCAATGGTGTGCTGCATTTGTAGAGCAACGCCGCGAACTGGCACCGATCCTTGAGGACGCCATTAAAGCGGGCTTTCTGCAGCTGCGGCCTATTCACGGCGACCCCAAAATCAACAATGTGATGCTCTGCGCCCACACGGGAACTGCCGTGAGCATGGTGGATCTAGACACAGTTAAGCCAGGCCTGGTGCACTACGATATTGGTGATTGCTTGCGTTCAGCCTGCAATCCAGCGGGGGAAGAAGCCTGTGAACCAGATAGCGTCAAATTTGATCTAGATCTCTGCGAGACCCTCCTGGAGGGCTACCTGGACGCGGCAAGAACATCCCTAAGCGATACGGACCTAGATTACATCTTTGTGTCGGCAAGGCTGATCAGCTTTGAGCTAGGAATGCGCTTCTTAAGTGACCATCTAGCTGGCAATGTCTACTTTCGTACCACCCATCCCAACCACAACCTCGCAAGGGCTCTAGTGCAATTTCGTCTCACCGAAAGCATTGAGGCCCAGGAAGAAAAAATCCGGCAGATTGTGGCAAAACTGCGATGAAAAGCACCAGCTTCAAATTAATTCCTTATGCAGCCGAAATGCAGGGGGAACTTGCTCTCTACTCACTCCATGGCCAACTCAGCGTGGTTGAGAATACTCTGCAGATCACATTCCAGCTTGAGGGCGAACTAGCCAAGTTGAGGATTGCTCGTAGCAGCGGCCCACCACTGCGACAAGACCTTCTTTGGCAAGCAACCTGCCTGGAATTCTTTCTTGCCGCTGCAGGTAACAGCGACTACTGGGAGTACAACCTTTCGCCCGCCGGTCACTGGAACGTCTATCACCTAGAGGGCTACCGGCAGGGGCTAGCCGAGGAACCTGCCTACAAGCAACTCCCCTTCAGCGTGATGGGCGATGACAAACAATTGAGCTTGAGCCTTACTTGCGCGCTGCCACCAACGCTGGCCACCCACCGGGCTGCTGCGGGGCTCGAAGTTGGGGTGTCCGCCGTGCTCCAAAGCTCCAGCGGAGAGCTGGCCTACTGGGCCGTGGCCCATCCCGGCAGCGAACCTGACTTTCACCACAGAGGCGGGTTCTGCCTCAAATTTTCCTAGTGATGCCGGCTGCGCCGCACCGCCACAATCCCGCCAAAGCCCGGCACCGGGGCCTGACACTTGCGCAGTTCAAGGCGGACCGGCACCGGGCCATAGAGCTCCTCGATCCGTTCGAGAATCCTTTCGCTGTAGTGCTCCAGGGTTTGGCAACTCAGGCTGCGGGCCTGTTTTTGCAGGGCGGTGATCAACTGGCTGTAGTCGAGGGTGTCGGCTAGGGCATCACTGCGCCCAGCAGCACTGAGATCCACGCCCAATTCCAGATCCAGCTCAAACCACTGGCCATCCCTGCGCTCGAAATCGAGCACCCCCACATGGGCCCAAAGCCGCAGGCCTCGCAGCTGAATCGCATCGCTCATGGCAGGAAGCTCAAAGGGGCAGGGGGCGATGGCTGAACTGGCGCACGCCGCTGGCGTAATCGGCGGCGATGTGGCCCTCGCCGCGCAGCCGGTAGCGATAGGTCACCAAACCCTCCAGCCCAACGGGGCCGCGGGGGGGCATGGTTTGGGTAGAGATGCCCACCTCGGCGCCAAAGCCGTAGCGGAAGCCATCGGCGAAGCGGGTGGAGCAGTTGAGGTAGACGCCGGCGCTGTTAACCGCAGCCAAGAAGCGATCGGCTGTGGCGGCATCCCTGGTGCAGATGGCATCGGTGTGACGCGAGCCGTAGTGGGCGATGTGCGCGAGCGCGGCCTCGATGTCGGCAACGACCTTCACACTCAAGACCAGGTCGGAATATTCGGTGCTCCAGTCGTCGTCTGAGGCGGCATGAGCCACCCCTAGCGCCATGGCGGCGGCATCGCCGCGCAATTCAACCCCGGCGGCCCCGAAGGCCAGCACGGCCCTGGGCAGAAAATCAGCAGCTATTGCCGCGTCAACCAGCAGGGTTTCGATCGCGTTGCAAGCTGCCGGGTATTGGGTCTTGGAATCCAGCGCCACCTTCAGGGCCAGCTCAAGGTCGGCGGCCCTATCCACAAACAGGTGGCAAATGCCATCGGCATGACCCAGCACTGGAATACGGGTGTTGTCCTGGATGAAGCGCACCAGGGCATTGGAGCCCCGGGGAATGATCAGGTCCACCAACCCATCGAGCTTCAGCAGCCCCAAGCTTTCCTCCCGGCTGGTGAGCAGCTCCAGGGCATCGGGCTGCACCGCACTTGCGGCCAGGCCACGGCGCAACGCTGCATGAATGGCCTCACAGCTGCGGCTGGCTTCGCGGCCACCCTTGAGCAGGGCGCCGTTGCCGGAGCGAATTGCCAAGGAGGCGATCTGCATCACCGCATCTGGCCGCGCCTCAAAGATCACGCCCAGCACCCCCAGGGGCACCGTTAACCGCTCCAGCACCAACCCCGCATCTAGCTCGGTGTGGAGCTGACGGCGGCCAACCGGATCGGCAAGCTCCGCCACCTGGCGCACACCCGCGATCGCCCCTGCCAATTTGGGACCATCGAGCTTGAGCCGGGCCACCAGCGCCGGCGCCAGCTCCTCGGCGGTAGCGGCCTCAAGATCGGCCTGGTTGGCGGCCAAAATGGCTTCACTGCCTTGCTCTAGGGCTTCTGCCATGGCAAGCACGGCCTGACGGCGCTGGCCATCGTCGAGTTGGCCAAGAGCCATGGCGCAGCGGCGCACTTGGGCCGCCCGGGCCAGCAGGTCTGGGGAGGGATCAGGAATCATCAAGCCATCATCCCAAGCTGGGCGCCAAACGTTGCAGCGCCAGGCGAGCCGCCCCCAGCCGGCCGGCTCCGTTGCCAAGGCTGCAGCGACTAATCGTCAGACCCTCCCGGCTGGCTGCCTGCACCCGCTGCTCCACCTCCTGCCACACCCCTGGCAGGAAGTGATCGCTGGCGCCGCTGAGGCCACCACCAATCAGCACTAGCTCCGGCGTGAGCACATAAAGCAGCGAGCTCAAACCTTGCCCCAGCAGCTGGCCATAGGCCCGCCACACCGCCAGGGCTTCGCCATCGCCGCCAGTGGCCCGGCGGCAGAGTTCGGCCGGATCCAGGCTGGAGAGGCGATCGAAGCCACGGCGACTGCAGAAGGATTCCAGTGAGCCGTTGTTACCGCTGTTGCAGGGCGGACCAGCGGGATCTAGGCCGATCAAACCGGGCTCGGCGGCCGCCCCCCGATGACCTGTAAACAACTGGCCATCTAGCAACACCGCTCCGCCCACGCCCGTGCCCAAGGTGAGCAGCAAGACATCGCTAACTCCGCGGGCCGCCCCGAGCCAGTGCTCACCGAGCAGGGCGCAGTTGGCGTCATTTGCCAGGGTCACGGGGCGCTCCAGCAGTGGTTCGAGCCAATTAGCCAAGGGCACATCCAGCCAGCCCGGCAGGTTTATGGCGATGCGCGCCACCCGGCCGGCCTGGTCGCTCGGCCCGGGATGGCCCACCCCAACCCGATCGGCCAGCCGCTGAGGATCTAGTTGCTGCACCGCCGCCACGATCGCCGTTGTCACTGCACCAGGCACCGCTGGCTGGGGCGTAGGCACCTGCAGCTCCGCCAGCAGATCGCCGGCTTCGCTGAAGCGCCCCAACTTGATGGCGCTACCACCGAGATCCACCCCGATCAACTGGTTCATCGGAATCGCTGCATCGAAATAAACAAGCTCAGAAGCGGAAAAACAGCTGCAACTGGGTCTGCCAGGCACCCTGGGCGTCGACGGCCCCTTGCAGGTTGAGCAATTCTGAGGCCTTGAAATTCAGATTTAATTGGGGCGGGACGTCGGAGCGGTTGGGGGCAGCCAACACGGATGCATTGAAGCGTTCCGTGAGATCAAGACCTATTTCCGCTCCCAGCACCAGCTGGGGCGGCACCCGGCCTGAGCGACGTTCGGCGCCGCTGGCGACACCTTGGTTCACGTAGGTGGGATAAAGGGCAAAGCTGAGTCGCTGGCCGAAGGCATCGCCGAGGGTGCCGAGCAGGGGCGAGAGCAGGGTTTGGCCTAGGGCGGTGGCAAGAGCAGTGCCGCCTGCCGATCCCGCCAGGCCGGCCAGAGTATTGCCGCCGATCAGGGCCAGTAGCCGATCTTCCGAGAGCGGTGGCGAACTGCGCAGCACCAGGTTGTCGGCAAGCCGGTCCGCCGGGCCGCTCACACTCAGGAAAACCCGCACCAAGTTGAGCTGGTCGAGGGAGTTGGTGGCGCCAGCCGCCTGAAAGTCTTGCAACGACAGGCTGCCGGCGGTCCCAATACCACTGGTGCTCGGCAGGTTGTCGGAGACCCTGGTTCGCAGGGAGATATCAAGAAAAGGAATCAATCCCATGGAGGGTGTGAACACCGCAACGTTTGGAGATTCGGGGTCGAGTCCAAAGGTGGTGGTGAACAAGTTGAGTCGGCCGTTCAGCAACCTCACCACACCCTGCAAGCGCAGGCTCGGATCCAGCCGTCCATTGAGACGCAGCAGCCCACTGGTACCAAAACTTGCCAGGTTGGGTATACCCACCTTCAGGTCGGGACCCAGCTTCAGCTTCAGGTCATCGAAACCCACAAAGCTGGCGTTAGGTACGGCGGCACGCAGGGACTCACTAGCGTTGCTCTCCACATCGGGACCGAGCAGTACCAAGGGCTGGTCGTAATTCCAGCGGGATTCGAGCAATTCAGCAGCGCTAGCTACCGGTGCCGCAAGATTGGCTTCACTGGCCAGTCGGGCCGGCTGAACGTTGACGCTGCCCCGGGATATAGCCAGCTCCCCGCCAATATCAAGGGCAGCAACGCTGCCTCCGATTTGAAGGGACCCATCAGCCACAGCTTTGATCCGAGACATGGCAAAGGGCACCTTTTCAAGCTCTACCTTCAGGGTTGCGTCTTTGCCATCAGCGGTGGCCTCAGGGCGAAACAGCCCCAGGCTTCCGCTACCACGCACCACTCCCTTATCTCCCACCTTGGCGTTGAACTCCTGAAGCAGAAGCTGCTCAAAGTCGAACAGCACGGTGGCATCGACGTCACGAACCTTTTGGCCGATGAACTGCAACTGAGCACCCCGGAAACGCAAAAATCCGTTAGCGATCGGCTCTCTGACGCTGCCGCGCACAAGCAGTTGCAGGTCGCCGCTGCCCTGATTCCACTGCAGGGCAGGCTGGGCAAGCCCTGCCAGGAAACGCAAGCCGTCGTCACGACTAGCCAGGCGCAGTTCAAGACCCTGCTTCCCCGGATCCAAGGGCACAACACCCGCCAATTCGACGCTGCTTGAAGCCCCGGCCGCCCGCAAAGAAAGATCGAGGAGCAGCCTGGCCTGCTCCAGCTGAATGGTGCTCCGCTCCAGCACCAAAGCCGTTTCCCTTAGGTAGCCATCAACCAGGCTGATGTTGAGGGCAAGCTCAGGTTGGGGAGTGCCGAGGCGGTAGCGCCCCTGCAGAGATAGGCGGCCCCGCAATCCGGCGGGCACAGGGGTAAGCAGCGCCAACAGCTCAAGGGGCAGGTCAGCCAGGCTGAAATTGCCAGCCCCCCGCCGCAGGGGCCCGGTGAACTTCACCAGCACCGGCACAGAGGTAAGGGGCTGGTCCTGGTTTGCCTCAGGCAACCACAGGTGGGCGCGGGCCTGGAGGTCGGCGCGGGCTTCTAGCAGGCTGGCTCCGTCAAGGCGCAGGTCTGCGTCGATGTGACCTGCCAGCCGCTGCAGCCGCTCCTGGGGACTGCTTTGCCGGTCACGTTCCAGCCTGGCAGAGCTCAGGCGAGCTCTAGCAAGCTCCAGGGCCCGCAGCTGGTCCTGCATGCTGCCGCTAAAGGTATCGATAAGCAGGGTGCCGATGTCGCTGGCCCGGCCCAGGATCGGCGCGCTCCCTCCGCGCCACTGGGGCCAGGCCCTGACCAACTGCTGCAAAAACAGCGGCGGTAATCGCTCACCCTGAAGGCGGGCTCGGAAGGCGCCATGCCACACGCCACTCCAATCGATGGCAAGGTTGCCCCCAGCAAGGGGAGAGATAGCTCCTTGGACTGAGTAGCGACGCTTGGCGTAGCGGATATTCGCCTGGGCCGATTTCCCCCAGACGCCCAAAAACACCGGCCGATCAAGCTGGGCGCTACCGCTAAAGGCCAGGGGTTGGAGTTCGAGCAGGCCCTGACCGCTCAGCCGGGCTTGCAGGGGTTGTCGCCTCGAATTTGGCCCCAGGGCTAGCTGCAATCCATCGAGGGGCAACTGGGATGACTGCCAGCGGTAGGCCCGAGGGCTGCCGTTGAGTTCCAGAGTGCCGCCGGCCCGGTCAAGGCGAACTGCACGGGGGACCCAACGGGAATCGAGGCGGGCTTCCAGCACCCCCAGCGGCGCTGGGGCGAGGGCTTGCATGCGTAGGCGCCCACCACCAGCCGGATCACCAAACCACTGGCCTTGCCAGTTTTCCCGCAAGCTGAGGGGGCCGGCACCGGGCTGGTCGATCCGTAGATCCAGGTCTGGCTTCAAGGCTTTGAGAGGGCCCCGAACCCGGCCAGTGGCCTGCAAGATTCCCTGCAATTGGGTGCCCACAAGCAGATCGAGCCGCTCGAGGGGGTAGCGCTGCAGCTCCAAGTTGAGATCGAGCTGACCTGGCACCAGCCCCTCACCGGCCCGCAGGCCCAGGGGCAACACGCCACGGGCGGAGAGGTGGGCACTACTGAAACGCTGCAGCACTAGGCGCTTGTCGCGCCAATCCAAAACCGCATCCCAGCGACCCAGCAACGGGTTACTGGGCTGACCAAAGCGGGCCTGGAGCTGGGGCAGGAGCCACGGCCCCCTGGCCGTCACTGAACCGCCAACTTGCTGGTTCAACACCCAGGCGGGGGTGCCGGCTTGCAGGGGAAGGTCACCGGGCCAGAGCTGCCATTGCCCCGTCAGATCAAAACGCCTGGCCAAGCTCCCCTTGAGCTTTAGCCAGGAGCGGCCGCGGGCCAGCTCAAACTGGCGCAACTGAAGCTGGTTACGCTGCCACAGCCCCTCAAGCCGCAGGGTGCCCTGCAGGCCCTTGCTGCCCGGTGCTCCCCAGCGCCAAGCAGAGCGGTCCAACTCGAGCGCCTGACCGCTGCAGCGCAGTTGGCTGGATGGCAACTCCAGTCGGGATACGCCGGTCGCAGGCCGCCAGCGCAATTGGCGCAGCTGGGCTCCACCTCGACAGAAGGGCTGGCGGTCCTTCCAGGCCAAGGCGAACGTGCCATCTGCGCGACCCGCAAGCTGACCAGGCAGGCCTAACAGGCGCTGCAGCGGGGCTAGCTGCAAGGCCTTTGCCCGCAGGGTTCCATCCCAGCGCTGCCTCTGCCAATTGCCCTGAAGCTCCATGGCCAGCTCGCCAGCGGCCACCTCCGAGCGCAGCCAAGCCGCCAGTTCAACCTCCCGGCGATGGGGCCGCACTGCACCACGGCCCGTGAGGCGGAGGCTCGTACCGGAAGGCTGCAGGTTGAGCAAGGCGGGATCCACCAGGCGCAACCTGAGATCCAGGCGCGGCGGCTTGGTGCCTACAGCAAGCCGCCCTGGCACCCAATACTGACCTTGAGAGTTGCGCCGCAACTCAGAGCGCACACCAGCCAAGCCCACATGCACCACGGGCAACCGCTTGCGCAGGCTGGCTAGCGGATCCACGCTCACCAAAACCGAACGCACCAAGACTGAGGAGCCATCCAGCCGCCCAGGGGCGATGCGACTGGGCCCAATGCGCAGACCACCCCAACCGAGACCCTGATATTCGCCAAGCTCAACGGGATGGCCAGCAAGCTGGCTGAGCGGCTGTTCAAGCCGAGGTCTCCAGTGCTCGTAGAGCTTTCTCAAGGCCTGATTCCCGCCCCAGACCAACAGAATCAGGGCACCGCAGCCGCCCGTAAACGCCGCCAGCAAGCGGACGCTGCCCTGGCCCTGAGGCCAGGGTGGGGGTGCAAGTGACGACGAAGCGGGGACTGGCCCAGGGTTCTGTTCTGGCAACTCCGCCATTCCCGTGGGCTGCCACCCCTGCGACGGCCGCAATATAAAGGCACTATCCCAAACATCCAGCCCTATGGCCGCTGATCCAATCCTGCTCACAGCGGGCAAATGGCTGGGGGCCGCCAGTGGGGTCCTGGCTTTGACCACGATTGTTGGTTATTTGAGCCGCTGGGGGATTCGCTTTCGGCTGGTTGGTGTCACCAGCTTCACGGCCCTGCTCGCCGTTTCCTGCCTGGCCTTTGCGGTGAGCTACACCCCTCGGGTGCAGCTAGCTGGGGCCGTGAGCGTGCCAGTGGTGTTTGACAACGGCATCGCCCTGGTGGTGGCAGCAGCGCCAGACGACCTAGCGGATGGGGCCGCCGCACCCACCATTCAGCAAGTAGCCCAAAACCTCAGGGGTGGCGGCCGCAGCAGCGCCGACAACCTGGTGCATGTGCGACTGCGCCGGGTCGAGACGGTGGCCCCAGGGCTCAGCAAGCCAGTGGTGCTGGCAGAAGCCACCCGCAGCCTGACAAGTGGTGATGTTGAGCTACAGCCCTAGCCATGTGGCAACTGCCGATTCACTTTCAGCGTGAACAACGCCAATTGGAGCTAGCCGGCATCGAAGACTGGCCCCAACTCGCCGGTCTCCAAGACCAGGACCTGCGCCGGCTCGGCCGCAGCGGCGGCGCCAGCGAGGCCCGGCTGATCAAGCTTCGGGGCCAGGCCCGGCTAGTGGTGGAGGTAGGACTCGAGCCGGCAGAAGCCGCCCTGCTGCTCTACGCCGGTATCGCTAGCAGGGCTGGATTGGCGGCCAGTGATCCGCACCAACTCTTGGTACAGATGGGCCGGCTGCAACGAAGCCTCACCGGCATGGCCTCCCCCCTGCTCGATCTGACCACCTTGAGCGAATGGATCCGGCGCGCTCAGCGCCGCCCCACGAACTGATCCAGAGCAGCCACCAGCCGACGCCCCTGGTGGCTCAAATGGAGAAGCTTTGGGGCTGCATACGTTGTCAAATCTCCACTCCCCCCCCATTAATTCGACCTGCGGCCGTTACATCTTCGGCCTGGTGCCGCTGCTGCTGATCAGCCTGGCAGTCCTTTGGTCACCTGCCCTGGCCCAATCCCAATTGCTTGAGTCCGTGAAGCAAAACCCTGCGAGGGCAAAGGCGCTTTGCAGCCAGTTTCAGGGCTTCAACGCCCAGGCGCTCTCCGCCACATCCAGCTCGGCCGTGAGCCAGATCGCCCGCCAAGAAAACCTCAGCCCCATGGATTCTGAGGTTCTTATCACCTATGTGATTGGGCTTTATTGCCCCGATGTGCGCTGAGTGAGCAGCCCGGCGCCAAACCTTTTGCAGGTTCGCTGGCGAGACGAGGCCATGGATTGCCGGGATGGCACCCAGCTGATCAGCCGAGTCTGGCAACCAGCAGACCAAGGACCATGGCCGGTGCTGCTGATGCGACAGCCCTACGGCCGAGCGATCGCCTCAACTATTACCTATGCCCATCCCAGCTGGTACGCAGCCCATGGCTTTCTGGTAGTTGTTCAGGATGTGCGCGGTCAAGGTGCTTCCCAGGGGACGTTCCAAGGATTCGAGCAGGAGTTATCCGATGGGGCAGACACCATCCGCTGGGTTCGCAAACTTGAAGGCAGTAACGGAAGAGTTGGTTGCTATGGATTTTCATACCAAGGCCTGACCCAACTACTAAGCGACGATCCAGGGGCTATTCCCGACTGCCTGGCACCGGCTATGGCTGGTTTGGACGAGCGCGGTGACTGGGCCTGCGAAGGAGGAGCCCACTGGTGGGCCCTAGGCCTCGGCTGGGGACTGCAATTGGCAGCCCTTCGCTGCAAGAAACTTGGGGACGATGCCGGCTGGCAAGCGATTCGCCGCAGCCTCGACTCGGGCGACTTTCTGGCTGAAGGCTTTGACCTGCTCAAGCGCCATGACCCCCAAGGCATGGCCTGCCGCTGGCTGCAGCTGCCGGCAAGCGAGGCCCCTAGGTGGGTTAGCCACCAACCAGTCGCAGCTCTATTGCAGCGCCCGATGCTGCTGATAGGTGGCTGGTACGACCCCCATCTGCGCGGCATCTTGAACCTCTTTGCACTTGCTAGCGCTGCAGGTGGCTCGCCGCTGCTCCGCATTGGTGCCTATACCCACCTCGACTGGAACGGCGGCCTTGATCGGTTGCAACTGGCCTTCTTTCAGCACCATCTTCAGAATCAAGCCGCTCCAGAACAACTCAGCGCTGCAGTTCTTTTCGAAAAAGACCCCCTTACAAACGGCAAGAACTCAAGCCTCCATTGGCGGCCCCCCAATTCAGACAGCAGCAACCTGAGCTGGGGGCTACGTAGTCGTGGCCTGGCCACAATCGACGTGGAGGAGGGCGAATTGCTGCTCGATCAATTTGGCAGCGGCGAGGTCGCCCTAGTGCACGATCCCTGGCGACCAGTTCCAGGCCGGGGCGGCCACCTTGGCCTCGATCCAGGCCCGTGTGAACGCGGCGACCTGGACCGCCGTAGTGATGTGATCTGCTTCACCAGTGCCCCACTCAGCACGCCCTTGGAGCTGGAAGGACGGCCCCTATTGACCATTGCTGTGCGGGCCGACCAACCCAGCTTTGATCTTTGTGCAGCTCTCTCGGTGATTGATCCCCAGGGAAGGGTGCTCCAACTGAGCACGGGTGTGGCCAGGACGCAGCAGCTAGCAGGCGAAAAAAAGCTGCTGCGAGTTCAATTGCAGCCCCTGCTAGCTGAGCTCTGCCCCGGGGAACGGTTGCGACTCTCCCTAGCGGGAGCGGCCTGGCCGCAGATTGCCGTAAACCCCGGAGATGGCCTCGAGACCTTCGGGCCTACCGGCCCGCACCATCGAGTCATCACGCTGGAGCTTGAACTGGCTGATTCCCAATTGCAGCTGCTGCCCCTCTTGGGCGGCAAATTTGGGGCACACTGATCCAAATGTTTGTTTTTGCGATGTCGCTGCGCTACCTGCGCTTTGTTCAACAGCCCCAGGCCCTCAGCCGCATGGCTCTCGGCATGCTTGCGCTGGCCACCGGCCTGAGCATCACCATGGCCGCAGTGCCAGGAACATCAGGCAGTGCGGCTTTGGCCCAGAGCCAGAGCGGTGGTGTGGATCGTCCAGCCCTCAGCGTCGAAGCCGCCCGCGATGCAGCCAATCGGATTTTGGCAGCAGTTAAAAGCCGCAATCCCAACCTGCGCTACAGCCAATTCTCAGAGGAACTCAAGGCGGTTAGCAGCCCTTCGATGGTGGCGGAGACAATGCGCACCCAGCCCAAACTGTTGAGCTGGACCCTGCTCAGCGTGCAAGGGGGTTTGCGCAACACCACCGTTGAGGCCAGCATCACCACAACCATGGGCAAGCGAGAGCTGTTCATCGTGCTCAACCCCGAAGGCAAACTCGCTGGTTACCACCTGGATGTAACCGATGAGGCACCCGGCGCGGTTGCCAAGAGATTTGTGACCGCCCTAAGCAGTGGCCAGTTCATCTCAGCGCGCAGCTTTTTGAGCCTGTCACTGCAGAAGGAAATCTCCGCGAGCAGCCTGCAGGTGCGCTGGCAGCAGCTCCAACGTCAAACCGGCGAATTTGTACGGATCCGCAAGGCTGTGGTGGCCGAGGGCGGCGGCGACCAGCGTCTTGTACTCGTCAATACCGATTTCAATCGACTTAGCGATTCACTCTTTGTGATCCTTAACGCCAACAACGAAATAATCGGCATCGACTTTCCCAGCGATCCAATCACCCCCAAGCCGGTGCGCTGAGCCCTAAGACGCCTAAGCTCGCCTTCCGATCGCTGCTGGTACATGTCCTTGCTCACCCTTAACTGGATGGCGGAGGATTGCCAGCGGCTGGCTGAATGCCGGCACGACCACCCGTTTGCGGTGCTGGGTCCCCAGCCCCTCGAATCGGGCGGTTGGGTGCTGCGCGTCTGGATGCCTGAGGCAGAGCGTGTTGAGCTGCTGATCGATGGCCAATCGCTGCCGATGGCCACTCCGAATCACCCTTGGATTTTCGAAGCCCCTTGGGGCAGTGATCCTGGTACTTCCTATCAGGTGCGGGTCAACCGCGGCGGCATAGAACACGTGCAGCCCGATCCCTGGTCGTTTCGCCATGAATGGATGGGCGAACTAGACCGCCTGTTGTTTGCAGAGGGCAACCACCACCACATTTGGCGCCGCATGGGTGCCCACGTGGTGGAGCACAACGGCGTCAAGGGCGTTCAGTTCTGCCTCTGGGCCCCCAATGCTCGGAGCGTGGCGGTGCTAGGCAATTTCAACGGCTGGGATGGCCGCCACCATCCGATGCAGGCAAGGGTGGGAGGATCCTGGGAGCTATTCATTCCGGGGCTTAAGCCAGGTGAGATTTACAAATACGAGGTAAGAGCTCAAAACGGGCACTGCTATCAAAAAGCAGACCCCTATGGCTTCCGCCATGAGATTCGTCCCAACAATGGCTCAATCGTTGAGTCGCTTGCGGGGCACCAATGGCAAGACTCGGGCTGGATGCAGGAGCGGGATAGCCGCAACCCCCTCGACCAGCCGGTGTCTGTGTATGAAATGCATCTGGGCAGCTGGATGCACGGCGCTGCCGACCAGCCCTACATCGAAGCTGACGGCACACCGCGCCCGCCGGTGCCTGCAGCCGATCTCAAACCCGGCGCTCGCCTGCTCACCTATCCAGAGCTAGCTGATCGGGTCATCCCCTATGTGAAAGCCCGCGGCTTTACCCACATCGAGCTGATGCCCATCTCGGAGCATCCCTTCGATGGTTCCTGGGGCTACCAAGTCACGGGCTGGTACGCCCCCACCAGCCGCTTTGGCACACCGGATGAGTTCCGCGCCTTCGTGGATCGCTGCCACGCCGAAGGCATTGGCGTGATACTCGACTGGGTGCCAGGCCACTTCCCCAAAGATGCCCACGGCCTGGCCTTCTTTGATGGCGCCCATCTTTATGAGCATGCCGATCCGCGCATCGGCGAGCACAAGGAATGGGGGACCCTCATCTTCAACTACAGCCGCAACGAAGTGCGCAACTTCCTTGTGGCAAACCTGGTTTATTGGTTTGAGGAGTTCCACATCGACGGCATCCGCGTAGATGCGGTGGCCTCCATGCTTTATCGCGACTACCTGCGCCCAGATGGTGAATGGTTGCCAAATGACCATGGCGGCCGTGAAAACACCGAGGCCGTCACTTTCCTGCAACAGGCCAACCACGTGCTGTTCGAGCACTTCCCTGGAGCACTCTCGATCGCCGAGGAATCCACCACCTGGCCCATGGTTACCCAGCCCACCAGTATTGGCGGCCTCGGGTTCAACCTCAAATGGAACATGGGCTGGATGCACGACATGCTCGATTACTTCGAGCTAGATCCCTGGTTCCGCCAATTCCATCAGAACAACGTTACCTTCTCAATCTGGTACGCCTTCACCGAGAACTTCATGCTGGCTTTAAGCCACGACGAAGTGGTGCATGGCAAGAGCAACCTCTTGCACAAAATGCCAGGTGACGACTGGCAAAAATTTGCCAACGTGCGGGCACTGCTGGCATACATGTGGACCCATCCCGGCAAGAAAACCATCTTCATGGGGATGGAATTTGGCCAGAGGGCTGAGTGGAATGTGTGGGGGGATCTGCAGTGGGAGCTGCTGGAGCACGACTCTCACCAGGGGCTGCAGCATCTTGTCGACGATCTCAACGTCTTCTACAAATCGGAGCGGGCTCTCTGGGGCGACGACTTCAGCGAATTCGGCTTCCAGTGGATCGATTGCAACGACAATCGCCACTCGATCATCAGCTTC
>NZ_JAGQCO010000038.1:0-21094 GCF_024346235.1 Cyanobium sp. BA5m-21 | reverse complement strand
TCACCAGCACCCGCAGGGTGCCATCACCGTTGTCGGTAACGCCAATGCCATCGGGGATGCCGTTGAAGCGATAGCCGTTGTTGCCCTGTTCGCCGGCATCAATGACTTCGCGGAATACGGCGCGGCCTTCCGTTCCGACCATGAACGTCTGGGAGGGAAGGGCGGCCTCGCTCACCTGGCTGCCGAGGGTGAGGGGCAGGGTATTGGTGGCACCGCGCAGATCCACCTCGTACACGCTCTTGAAGCCGTTCAGGGCGCGGCTGCTGTCGCGCTCCATCACCAGGAACACGTTGCGGACAGCGTCGTAGGTAACGTCGCCAATCTTGTCCTGACCGGGGCGGCCGCTCAGCAGGTAGAGATGCTCCTTGACCGGGGTGCCGGTGGCGGGATCGATCGCCAGGATGCGGGTGAGTTGCGAAGGACTGCGCTCGGCTGCAACACCATCGTTATTGCTGTCGATATCGAAGGGGCTCTGCATGAACGCATACAGCAGGCCGTCCTTGCTGTTGAAGGCCATGCCTTCGATGCCGCGGTTGCTCCAGCGGTTGCCATAGATGGCGGGCAGGCTGTCGATTGTTTCAGCGCCGATCACACTGCCGTGCTGAGCCTGAAGCAGAGCTTTCTGGCCGGAGGGGATATAGCGCTGGATCAGATTGCCCGTACTGAAATCAAAGATGCCAATTTGGCCGCGGTATTCATCGCCGACGGCGAAAACCTTCCGCGATACCCCACCGAAGCTGGCGGTGAAGATTGAGACGGTTTCCGAATCGATGCCGAAGGCGTCGTAGGCGAGGTTCTGGTTGGCCGTATCGATGGGGATATCGTCCTTGCCCTGCAGCTGCGGCAGGCCGGTCAGCGGAGTGCCGTCGGCACGTTTGAGGCCGATCTTGCCCAGCTCGCTCACGGCGCCAGTGGCGCGATCCATGCCCAGCTTGTAGATGGTGGGCTGGAAGTCGGGATCGAGAAACTGTCGTTTGCCGGCAACCAGCGCCCCGTTTGGGCCACGGTCCGTCACCGAGTAATAGATGTCGAGCGTTGCGGTGCCGACCGTTTCGGTGCCAGCAAAGAACAGGCCGGAGAGCCCGCCAGCCTGAGCGCCGCTGGGGAGGTTTTCGTTCCCCGGTGCGTAGGAGAGGGTATAGGAGTAATTCTTGGCGCTAGCAGTGCCGCGATCCCAATCTTGGATGCCTGCCGAGAAGATCGAAGTGATCTTTGGCGTTGCCGTGCTGATGTCTAGGACGGCGATCCCATTGTTTTCCTGCAGCGACACATATGCCGTTTTGCCATCGGCCGCGATCGCGATCGCTTCGGGCTCGATGTCTTGGGCCAGCGTGGTGGTGACCCCCGCTTTCCCCGTGATGCGGATGCCGCGGTTGATCAGTTCAGCCTTGCGGTTGTTCCAGGCACTGAAGTCGATCGTCTGTACATTCACCTGGGCCGGAGCCGCAGGAACTGCCAGCAGATAGGCCGCGGTATCGATCACGGAGATCGAACCGACCGGATCGATGGTGTATGCGGTATTGGGCTCACCCTCATTGGTGACCAGCAGCTTGCGGCCGTCGGCACTGAACTTCACTTGGTCGGGCAGGGCGCCCACGGTGAGGGTGCTGAGCAGGGTCGGAAGCGAGGGATTGGTCAGGTCGTAGAACTGAACAAAGCCAGGATCTGTCTTGACTACGTTCTGGACAGCAACGGCGAGCAGATTGCCGAAAACCGCCACACTCTGGAAGGTTTCACCAACGACGTCGGAGGTGCCGCGAGCCACAGCTACAGGGCTGGCCGGATTGCGCAGATCGCTGACTACAAGGGCACCAGATCCGCCACCCACTGTGTATAGGTAGCCAGACTTAGAGCTGTAAGCGGAGATTTCCGCATTCGCTCCAAAGCTTGCGAGAGAGAGAACACCCTCAACTGCAACTGCCGCCGGGTCAAGAAGATTGAAGACTAGTGCCACGCTGAGTTGAATCAGATTCCACAACCTTGCCAACCTTTGACCCCGCAGGGAGTTAAGGGGTGGTTATCAGTTTGTTTATTAGGGGCCTGAAGTTTGGCGCCATACCTCATCTCGTATTGGGCAATACATGCGCTGAGTCTTTGCATCCGCTTTAGGCGTAGGGCTTTAAGCAAGCCTTTACCTTCTTGGCTATCTCTTAACTCCGGGGCGAGTTCACGTTGTTAGCCGCCAATCCCGCACCGCTGCGATCAACACAAACCAAGCCAGCCGCAGCTTTGCCAGCGTCCCTTGACGTGCAGCCAGCTCGGCGTATTTGGCGCGGCCGCACTCCGTTTTGATCCAGCGGTAGGCCTGCGGCTGGGGATGTTCCATGGGTCCATCTTGCCGGGCGTGCCCCTTACGGGAGCTGTGGATCGCTTGGTCGCCTTAAGTGGGTAGAGCACTCACAGTTGATGGAACCCCCGCAACCCAGCGCCTGGGATTGGCTGGCTATCGATCGAGCCCCCCAGCCCCCGGATCTAAGTCAGAGCGGCTCGCCGGAGGTCCTCACTGCCTATCTAGTGGGGGTGGAGGAGCGCATGCAGCGCCTTGCCCTGATCGTTGAGGCGATGAGGCAATGCTTGGCGGCTGGAGGACTGCTGAGCGAAGCCCAGCTGCTGGAGAAGGTGACCGAGCTTGATTTGCGCGATGGGGTTGCCGACGGGCGCAATGTGGCGCCTGTGCAGCAGGTATGCGGCAAGTGCGGTTGCCGCCAAACGGGCCAGCACCGCTTTTGCGTTCGCTGTGGCGGCGATGCGTTGCGGCCCGCCGAAGCGATTTCTGATCCCTAATCTTTGCCGATAACCTTTTCCTGCTTGGGGCTAGGGCCATCGACTTGCTTTTGTGGCTACAGGGTGCTCGGAGTTCACTCCGCCGGCCCCGAGGCGGGCAACCCCCAGCTGAGAAAACTTTTGCTGCGCCAACTTCATTCGATTTAGGGCAATGGCAGCCGGATCGACCGATCAACCTTTTGCTGGAGGTTGATCACCTGCAGGTGGATGGCACAACTTTGAGGGGCGAGATCCGCGTTAAGCGCTATCGCCTCAGCAAGCAGGGAGATCAGGCAATTCTCGGCGCCCACTGTCAGCTACTGAAGCGATTCCTGGAGTTCAATAGCCAGTCTCTGCAGGGCTGTCTGGATTTGGAGAGTGGCCAGCGGATCGATGATCTGCCCGCCTTTCTTGAGGCCAGCCATGCTGCTAGTCAGCAGGGACAGCTTGAGCGCCTCTATCAAAGCCACCAAGATGAATTGGCTGTTCTTTTATATGTGGGGCGTGCCGATGGGGTTTTGCAGCGGCGCGAAAAGGAATTAATTGCCCACTACCTGGCGGGCCGATTTACAGGTGGAGCCTTGCAAGTTGATGAGATCGCCCATGATCTGGCCTGGAAGCCTGTGCCAAATCGCGATGATTTCAGGCTGGCAATACAACGGCTTGCGTTGCTGGAAGCTTCGCTAAAAAGTCAGATCGTGCAGTTATGCAGGCAGCTCATTGAGGTGAAGGAAACCCTCGATGGCGATGAGGAGGGATCCATGGCTGAGGTGATCGCTTTGCTCCAGCCTTAACCAGATCCAGCCTTAAGCAGCTCCAGCAGTCCAGCTTCATCCAGCACCGCCACCCCCAAGCTCTCGGCCTTGCTTAGTTTGCTACCCGCTTCCTCGCCGGCCACTACGAAGCTGGTTTTCTTGCTCACCGAGCCGCTCACCTTGCCGCCGGCCGCCTCGATCAGGGCCTGGGCGGCGCTGCGGCTCATAGTTGGCAGGCTGCCTGTGAGCACAAAAGTCTGCCCGGTTAGGGACGTTTCGGAAATAGCTCCAGGCTCCTCGGGCCCGGCTGCCAGCGGGAAGCCCAGCTGCTCCAGCGCCCGCAGCAGCAGCTGGTTTGCAGGAGTGGCAAACCACTGCTGCAGCGATTGGGCTATTTCACCGCCAATGCCGAACACGGCGGTGATCGACTCGGGTGTGCTGGCCGTGGCGGTTGCCAGATCAGCAGCACTAGGGAAGGCCTTGGCCAGGGCTTTGGCGTTGACCTCGCCCACGTGGTGGATGCCCAGGCCGTAGAGCTGGCGGTGCCACGCTTGCTGTTTGGATGCCGCCAGGGCAGCCACCAGGTTGTCGGCGCTCTTGGTTCCCATCCGCTCCAGGCTGGCCAGCAGGGCCGCATCGAGGCCATAGAGGTCGGCGATTGAGCCCACCAGACCCCGATCCACCAGCTGCTCGATCAGCTTGGCTCCCAGGCCATCCACATCCAGGGCCCCCTTGCTCACCCAGTGGCGCAGGGCGCCGCGCAGGATCGCCGGGCAGCTGGAATTGACGCAGTGGGTGGCCGCTTCGCCTTGCTCCCGCACCAGCTCCGAGCCGCACTCGGGGCATACCTGGGGCAGCTCCAGCCTCACGGCTCCCGCTGGGCGCAGCTCGCTCAGAACCCGCACCACCTCGGGGATGATCTCGCCGGCCTTGCGCACCACGATCGTGTCGCCGGCGTGCAGATCCAGCTCGGCCAGGCGATCGGCGTTGTGCAGGGTGGCTCGGCTCACGGTGGTGCCGGCCAGGGGCACCGGCTCAAATTCGGCCACGGGAGTTACCACCCCGGTGCGCCCCACCTGGCAGGCCAGCCGCAGCAAGATGCTCGGCGCCTCCTCGGCGGCGTATTTCAGGGCGATCGCCCAGCGAGGCGCCTTTTGGGTGAAGCCGGCGGCGTCCTGGAGGCGCAGGTCGTTGAGCTTCACCACCACGCCGTCGGTGGCGTAAGGCAGGGCGCGGCGGCCCGTGTCCCAGGCGCTGAAGAAGGCTTGCACCGCCGCCAGATTCGGCAGCAGCTCGGCATTGGGGTTCACCTTGAAGCCTGCGGCCTGCAGCCATTGCAGGCTTTGCCACTGGCTGCTGGGACCCTGGGGCGTGTCTTTAGGCAGGTGCAGGGTGTAGGCGAAGAAATCCAGCCGCCGCGCCGCCACCACTTTTGGATCCAGCTGGCGCAGGGTGCCGGCGCAGGCGTTGCGGGGGTTGGCAAACAGGGTCTCGCCGCGGGCAGCCCGCTCGGCGTTGATGGCAGCAAAGGTTTCATCGGGGATTAGGGCTTCGCCGCGCACCTCCACCCAGGCAGGTGGGTTCTCGAGCTGCAGCCGTAGCGGCACCGAGGCGATGGTGCGCACGTTGCCGGTGATCTGTTCGCCCCGCTCGCCGTCGCCCCGGGTCGCGGCCTGCACCAACAGCCCCTGCTCGTAGCTGAGGGCCAGGGCGTTGCCGTCGATCTTCAGCTCCCCCACCATGGCGAGATCGCCCGTGCGGTCGAGCACCTTGAGCAGCCGGCTATACCAGGCGTCTAAATCGCTTGGGGTGAAGGCGTTGTCGAGGCTGAGCAGGCCGATGCGGTGCTCCACGCTGCTGAACCCCTCAGCCGGAGCGCCCCCCACCCGCTGGCTAGGGCTGTCTGGGGTGATCAGCTCCGGGTGGGCTGCTTCCAGCTCCAGCAGCTCTCTGTAGAGCCGGTCGTAGACCGAATCCTCCATTTCTGGAGCATCCAGCACGTAGTAGGCGTGGGCGGCTCTTTGCAGCAGCTGCCTCAGTTCGCCGGCGCGGGCCTGGTTGGGGGGAGCGGAGCTCACGGCTACTGAATCAGGCCGCTGCGAGCTTGGTGATCCGATCTACCCGCCACTGCTCTTCGATTTTGACGAAGGTGAAGTCGAGGGGCAGCTCGTCTTTGCCCTCGCTTTTGAGCTTCACCGTGAGGATCAGCTGGCCTTCATCAAGCCGGGGCCGGCCGGATTTCAGGTTGCGGTATTTGTTGAGCTGCAGTCCTGCCAGAAAGCGGATGAACTGCTGCCGGTTGACGTGGGAGCGGTAGTTCTTGGTGGTGAGCATGTAGGCGCCGTCCACCTGGCCGCTGGCCACCTGGGTGAAAAACTGCTTGATCAGTGGGTTGATGCCGCGGGCGCTGAGCACCAGCTTCACGGCGTTCACGGTCCAGAAGAGCAGCAGGGAGCCTGCGCCGGCCGCTAGGGCCTTGGTGCCGATCTCGCGGGCGATACCCCAATCCATCTCGATTCCAGCTGCGCTTGAGAGGTGCAGAGTCTGACCGACGGCCTTGCATCTTGAGACCTGGCGCCTGGGCTCGGCACAATGCGCCCAGCCCCTGCGTTCCTTGGCGGCATGCCCCTTGAGCCTCTGCTGCCGCTGTTTCACCGGCTCGACCGGGAATGGTTTGAAGGCAGCCTGGCGCCGGCTGGTCAGCGGTTAGTGGATCTGCGCTGGAGCGACGGCCGCATGCGCCGCACCGCCGGGCTCTACCGGCGCGGACGCCATCCCGATGGGCGCCCCCTGTGCGAAATCGTGCTGTCGCGGCCCCTGCTCGATCCCCTGCCGCAGGAAGCCACCCTCAGCACTCTCTGCCACGAAATGATCCACGCCTGGGTTGATCGGGTGGTGGGTGTCGAGGAGGCCCATGGCCCCCACTTCCGAGCCCGTATGGCCGCCATCAACGCCGCCCAGGCTGGCTTCAAGGTGAGCATCCGCCACCGCTACCCCTTGCCCTCCAGCACCAGGGCGCCCCGCTGGCTGGCCTCTTGCCCCAATTGCGGTGTCAGCGCCCCCTACCGCCGCCGGGTGCAGGGTTTGGCCTGCCGCTTCTGTTGCGACCGGCTCCACGGCGGCCGCTGGCACGCCAGTTGTCTGTTGAGATTTGAGCAGGCGGCCTAAGGTCCCGGCAGCACGGCACTGCCATGGGCGTTTTCCTCTGGACCCTGGAATTCGGAGGTCTCACCATTGCCTTGGTGGGGATGGGCAGGGAGCGCTGGCTGGCGGGTCGTCGTCGCTAGCTGGATCCTTAGCCTGGGGCCATGCCTGAATCTTGGAAAGACCTAGAGCGCCTGGTGAGTGCGGGCCGCCAGCTGGTAGATGGGGTGTCCGGTGCCCGTCCCGGCTCCCGCAGCGGCAACCGGGGCGAAGGCCGCCGGCCCGCCGGCCCCGCCGGAATGCCCCGGCTCGATGGCCTGGGTCGTTGGGTGGAAAACAAGCTCGATTGGATCCTGGAAGACGAGGACGACTGGCGCGAGCCCTGGCAGGAGGCTCGCCCTGAGCCCAGCTCCCAGGCCCGGCCGCGCCGCCGCCTTGATGCCATTTCTCGCCGCAGCGCCGAGCCGCCCCAGGGCCAGCCCAGCCAAGAAAGGGAGCCGCAACAAAGGGAGCCGGAAGAATGGCCCGAAGATGATTCTTTCGCCCTGCCCCGTTGGCAGCGGCAGCCGTCTACTGCGCCCCAATCCCAACCCCAATCCCAACCCCCATCTCAATCCCAGCTCATGGGCCGGGCCATGCCCCGCTCCACCAGGCGCCGAGCTGGTGGCTGAGGGCCCGCTCCGCCAAGCTGGTTAGGTTGGACTCAAATGCACTTAAAAGATGGGCAGCCTTGTGGTGGTTGGCTTTCCGAAGGCGGAAGAAGCCGAGCAGGTGCGGCGCGAGCTGGTGGACATTCAGCGTGAGCAGCTGATTGCCCTAGAGGATGCGGTGGTTGTGGAGCTCGACAGCGAGGGCCAGGTGCACCTGCGTCAGGCGATCAATCTCACCGCTGCTGGCGCCCTAGGCGGTGGCTTTTGGGGCACCTTGGTGGGCCTGCTGTTTCTCAATCCCCTGCTGGGTGCTGCCGTGGGAGCGGGCGTGGGCGCAGCCTCGGGCTCCCTTTCCGATATCGGCATCAACGATGGCTTCATGCGCGAGCTGGGCGAGACCCTGCCCCGCGGTAGCGCGGCCCTGTGCCTGCTGGTGCGGGAAGCCACGCCAGATCGGGTGATTGAGCGCCTGCGCGCCCATGCTCCCCACGCCAAGCTGCTACGCAGCAACCTCAGCCATACCGACGAGGATCAGTTGCGGGAGCTGCTGGAGCGGGCGCGCCTGCAAGCAGAAGCCCTGCGTTTGGGTTGATCCTGCGGGCTGACCTGAAAGTTGCAGCCCCGCTGGCGCAGCTCCTGATTCACCTGAGTCACCAGGTTTGCAGGTAGGTCGCTGGCCATTTCCTCGGCGGAGGTGTTGATCGAGGGGGACCCCTGCTCCAGGGCGCTGAGCAGGTCTGCCCACTGCTCGATCAGGTTGCGCTCGGCCATGGGCCGCAGACCTTGCTCCTGCAGCAGGGTTGCGCAGCCTTCCCCGTTCCAAACGGCGTTGGGGCAGGTGGCATGGGGATGGTGTTGATAGGCCAGGCCCTGTTGCAGGGCCGTACTGGTGGGGGCACCGTTCTGATGGCGCAGGCCGGCATCGCTGAGTAGCCGGCCGCAATGCACGGCGGATATGCCGTAGATGCGGCCGAGGTCGGTGAGGCTCAACCAGAGGCTTGTAGTCATGGCCAGGCTCCCCGGCGCAAGTGGCCCCATGCTGGACACAGCACTAGGCGCGTCAATCCGTCAACCTCGAATTGCTGTAAGCCGTTACTGAGTTTGTAAATCGTGACAAAGCTTGGCTGGGCCCAGCCAGTGCTCAAGGGCTGGCGAGAACACCTCCCGAATCACGGTGAGCTCCTTTCCCCCGCGGAAGAAGCGGTAGTGGCGACTCCAGAAGGGGCCTGCCAGGCCAAAGCGCTGCTCCAGCCAGGGAGCAGCAACTAGGGCCAGGCCATCCACCTCGCGGAACAGTTCAGCCCGTTTGGCCGTCAGGCTGCGCCAGATCGGCAGCTCCCGCTGCTGCAGGTAGGCGTCGGCCTGGCTTTGATTCCACCAGCTCTCTGCCCAGGCCAGGGTTTTGTCGCCGCAGCGCAGCCACACCTGGCGACGCAGCAGGGGACCATCGAGCTCCACGATTTCCGGGGGCGGAGGCGCGCCGGCACCGGGGCCGGCTGGCTCTGGCGCCATGGCGATCAGCTCGATCTCCACCGGCTTGCCGGTGAGCGACTCCAGGTGCCGGGTGGGGCTGCCGTCACCCAGTAGCAGCAGGCGCCAGGGGCCGCTCAGTAGACCATCGCCAGCGGCGGTGCTGCCATCGCTGAGGTTGAGCTGCCAAATCGGCTCCGGCGAGGTTTGCAGGTGATTCGCTGTTATGAGAATGACTCATGACCTGTGTTGATTAGGCTAGGTACTCATGTCTTGGTAGTGGGATTGGGCTCGACCGAGCGACCGGTTGCATTGCCGGATGTAGTCGTTACCAACCTGCACCGCCGTTACACAGGGGTGTCGGCGACGGTGCGTGCACTGGTGCCCCTGCAGCGCCAGGATTTATCTATTGGCTTGCTTGATTGGGGCGGGCTGGGTTTGCCTGCTCAAGTGCGGTGGGGACAGCTGTTGAGACAGGGATGGTCGCGACCATCTCGGGGCCGCTGCCGGGTTTGGCATGCCCGGCGAGATATTGAAATAGCTTGCGGAATTGTACTAAAAAAACTATTAAAACAGCCTTGGAAAATCCTTTTTACTTCCGCAGCCCCAAAGCCGCCTGGCAGGTTCCTAGCTACGTTGCTGCGGAATTGTGATGCCGTTATTGCCACTTCTGAACGTTCGGCAGCTTACCTTGATTATCCGGCTGAAGTCATTTATCATGGAGTAGATGTTGACCACTACTCCCCTCTCGATGGTGACTGCCTGGCGACCCTTCGTCAGCCTGTTGATTTGTCAGGGGTTGTGGTCCCTTCTAAATTGCAGGGTTTGTATTGGGTTGGCGCTTTTGGTCGGCTCAGGCCAAGTAAGGGTACGGATCTATTGGTAGAAGCTTTAATTAAGGTGCTTCCAGAGTTTCCTGATTTTGGGGCTGTATTTACGGGTTTATGTCAAGCCAAGGATATGGCCTTCTTTGAGATTATGCAGAAAAAAATTAGTGCGGCCGGTCTTAGCGAGCGCATTGTTTTTTTGGGTGACCTCAATCGCGAACAAGTATTGGCCTGCTATCGCCGCATTCTTCTGTGTGTGGCGGCATCTCGCACTGAGGGTTTTGGTCTTACCCCCTTAGAGGCTATGGCCTGTGGTCGTGCAGTATTGGTTTCCGGTGCAGGAATCTGGCCACAGGTTGTGGATGACGAGGTGGGCTCATCCTTCGAGACTGGATCAACTGATTCACTGATAATAGTATTGAGAAGACTACTTGCTGACCCTGATTTGTTGTGGCGCATGGGAAAGCACGGACGCCAGCGCATGGTTGAGCAGTATTCGCTAGAGCGTGAGGCCCACAAGATTAATGCTCTTTATGGACGCTTGATGTCATAGGGGCATGGCAGACTTGAGGTGCCTTGGTCTTTGCGAGCGCTGAGAACTCCCTGCAGAAATGCTCGATGTTTCCAGAATTTCCGCTTGCTTAAGATTGTTACGGGCGATAAAAACTGCTTCAAGGCTGAAAAAAGCGCTTTGCGATAAGCGTGGTTGATATGGTGCTTGGTAGTCGTATAAACAAGTGATCGTCCCATGTGCCAAGCCTTTAGGGCTGTCGTTGCGGCTGAGCGGCCGCTTGAATGACCGCTTAGGTGCACAACTCGTGCTTCGGGGATAATCCAAGCTTGGCCCGTTTGCTTGCGAAATCTTATGCTAATGTCGTCGTCTTCGTGATACAAAAAAATATTATTATCAAATCCGCCAATGCGATCAAAAGCTTCTTTTCTAGCAAAGAGTGCAGCGCCGGAGAGTATGGGAACCTCGCTTGCTTCTAGAGGCGTGCCACGGGGCATAATTTGCTCCGCTTTTAGAAGGCAGCTGCGCCGTTTAAATGAATCTTTGCCGTGGCCATTAAGGATGCGAGGGTTAAAGCAGGAGGCTTTTGGGTGGGTGTCTGCCGCCGATTCCAGCAGTGCGATTGTTGAGGGCTCCAGTATGCTGTCTGGATTAATAAAGAAGACAAATTCGCTATTGCAGAGACTTGCTCCCTGATTGCAGGCGCTGCCGAAGCCTGAGTTGCCTGTATTGCTAATTAATTGAGCATTATATGTCTTTGCCAAGTCTTGGATAATTTCTACATCTCCAGATCCATTGTCTACTAAGATAATGGTTGTATTTGTCGGTATTGTGCGAAGCAGTGATTCAATTACTGCCGAACTGTTGAAGCAAACGCTGATAACGCTTGTTCGATTCAAGGCAGATTGAGTTGGGCTCAAAAGCCGCTGCTGATGCTGATGCGGCGCTGCTCGCCGCCCTTCTCAATGACCGCCGTATCACCACTGGCTGAGCGCAATCGCCAGCCGCTGCTGCCGATGCTCTCGCCCACGGCGGCGCTGGTAGAGCTACTGCCCAATTGAAAGATTGCTGAGCCGCTTTGCCCGGGCACCTGCACCACGCCCACGAGCTGGGGAGCGTTGCCACCACCGCCACTATTGCCACCCCCACTATTACCAGCACCACTCGAGGCGCTGCCTCCAGGGGTGCTGGCAGAGCCGGTGGCAGCGGGAGCCGGACTGGTGAGGCGGCTGTTGATGGGCACTTTGAGTACGTCGGCTGCTGGGGCGCTGCTGGCTGGCAGGGTTGCTAGCTCTTCCATCCAGGGTTCGCCTGGAGGCGGTGGGGGCAGCTCTCCGTCTCCCCCTGCCCCAACGGCGCTGGCTGCCTGGGCGGGCTCGTTTGCTTGGGCTGGGGTTGTGCCGGGCCCCATGGTGCGCAGCCGCTCGATCAGCAGCATGTTGCGCTCCTGGCGGATGGCCTGCTGGCTCTGGTTCCAGAGGCCGAACACGGCCAGGGCCATTCCTGCCAGCACCATCACCGTCACACTGGCTCCTGCCAGTAGCAGGCTGGGCTGGCGGCGATTTGCGGAGGCCTGCTTTGGTTTGGAAGTTGGTTGTTTGGCTGGGGCTGGCTGCAGATCATGCAGCTCTACGGGGATGCTGCCGGCATTTGAAAATGCTGCGGGTGTGACGCAAACCTCCACCTCAATTGGCTTTTCTGGCTCGAACACCCGATTGAGCACCTGCTCTGCCTTGAGCTCCCAGTAGGCCCGGGAGGTAGGTATGCCTCGTACCGGACTCACCTGCTGTGCCTTATCTAGTGGGCTCAAGATTAACGGCCCTTTTCTGACTTGACGAGTATTGGCGTTTGCGTAGCTCAAGCCAAAGCAGCAGGGCCGTGACGTCGGCAGGACTAACCCCGGGGATGCGCGCGGCCTGGCCCAGGCTGAGGGGTTGGATTGAGTTGAGTTTTTCGCGGGCTTCCTTTGAAAGGGTGGTAATGGTGGCGTAATCCACGTCTGCTGGTAAGGCTCGGTGCTCCTGCTTTTTCACCTGGTCGATCTGCTGCTGCTGGCGGGCCAGGTAGCCGCTGTATTTGATGTCGATCTCAGCGCCCTCACGCACGTCGCTTGGCAACTCCACCGGCGCCAGGCCTAGGCGCACCAGATCGCTGCTGTGGAAGCCGGAGCGGCGCAGCAGGTCGGCCAAGGTTATTGATCCCTTGATGGGGGCTTGGGTCTGGGCCTCCACGGCGGCGGCAGCCGGGTCGCTGCCCTTGAGGCGCACCGATTCCAGGCGCTGTTTTTCGGCGCTGATGGCTTGTTGTTTGGCGTTGTAGATGGCCCAGCGCCGCTCGTCGATCAGGCCCAGCTCCCGCCCTAGGGGGGTGAGGCGTCGGTCGGCGTTGTCGCCTCGCAGCACCAGCCGGTATTCACTGCGGCTGGTAAGTACGCGGTAGGGCTCGCGCAGATCCTTGCTGATCAGGTCATCGATCATGGTGCCGATGTAGCTGCCCTCTCTGGGGAAGTGCACAGGCTCTTGGTCCCGCACCAGGCGGGCGGCGTTGAGGCCAGCCACCAGGCCCTGGGCCGCGGCTTCCTCGTAGCCGGTGGTGCCGTTGAGCTGGCCGGCGCAAAACAGCCCGGCTACCCGCTTGGTTTCCAGCGACGGCTTGAGCTGGGTAGCGGGCAGGTAGTCGTAGTCCACGGCGTAGGCGGGCCGCAGCATCACGCATTGCTCCAGGCCCGGCAGGGTGCGCAGCAGTTCGAGCTGCAGCCGCTCCGGCAGGCCGGTGGAGAAGCCCTGCACGTAGATCTCAGGCGTGTCGCGGCCCTCGGGTTCGAGAAAGATCTGGTGGCTTTCCTTCTCGGCGAAGCGCACGATTTTGTCTTCTATTGAGGGGCAGTAGCGGGGCCCCTTGCTGTCGATGAAGCCGCCGTAGATCGGCGTCAGGTGCAGGTTGTCGCGGATCAGCTGGTGGGTGGCGGCCGTGGTGCGGGTCATGTGGCAGCTCATCTGCTCGCCGCTCACCCAGGAGGCAGGATCAAAGGAGAAGAAGCGATCTACGGCATCGCTTGGCTGCTCTTCGAGTTGGTCGAGGGCGATGCTGCGCCGGTCTACCCGGGCTGGGGTGCCGGTTTTGAGCCGGCCCATCTGGAAGCCCAGCGCCTCGAGGGCTTCGCTGAGGCCAACGGCCGCCTGCTCTCCTGCCCGGCCGGCGCTCATCGACTGGTTGCCCACCCAGATCTGCCCGCCCAGGAAGGTGCCGGTGGTGAGGATTACGGCGGCGGCGCCGTAGCTGCTGCCGAAGTAGGTGCTGATGCCGCTGATGCGGGCGTCCTCGCCGGGGGTGCCCACCACCACCAGCCCGGTCACCATCGCTTCGCGCAGGGCCAGGTTTGGTGTGTGCTGCAGCAGCTGCAGCATCTGGCGGGCGTACTGGCGCTTGTCGGTTTGGGCGCGCAGGGCCCACACAGCGGGGCCGCGGCTGGAATTGAGCACCCGCTTCTGCAGGGCTGTGGCATCGGCCAGCCGGCCGATCACCCCTCCGAGGGCATCCACCTCATGCACCAGCTGGCTCTTGGCCGGACCGCCCACCGCCGGGTTGCAGGGCTGCCAGGCGATGCGATCGAGGTTGAGTGAAAACAGGGCCGTGTTTAGCCCTAGCCGAGCGGCGGTGATGGCGGCCTCACAGCCGGCGTGGCCGCCGCCCACCACGATCAAGTCGAAGTGCTCGGTGGGGGGCTCGACGCACGTCTGGGTGGCTGGGGTGCTGAACGGCATTTGTTTATTTAAGAGGCAAGCCTGCCTTTTCAGTACCAGTGGTTGCGGATCTCGCCGGCGAGATAGCCCCAGAGATTGGGCTGGAGTGGATGGCGCAGGATCGTGCGCCGGGGATGGCGCCAGGGGTGCAGCACTTCCTCGGGCTTGGGCCGGCCGTGGAATTTGAGGATGGTGCAGGCTTCCAGCTGGCTTTGGGCAGCGGCGGCATCGCGGCTGGCGAGCTTGCGCAGGGCCCTGTAGGAGCGCACCAGCTCCGCAGGCCAGTAGGCAAGAGCTGCCGGCGCCAGCTCCTGGAAGACACGGAAGATGAAGTTCTGGTCTCCAGCAAAATGTGCTCCGGCGTAGCGACCCTCCTGCCAGCACTGCCACACCGCCTGGATGTGGGCGTCGGGACGGCACCACAGCACCGAGGAATTGAGGATCGGGTAGTTCCAGTCGCGCACGCCCATCAAGCTGGCGCTTGCGTTGCGGCCGAGCTCCACCAGGGGGGCGAGGTCGGCCCTGATCACCAGTGTGGAGTCGAGAAACAGGAAAGGATCGCTACCCGTGAGGGCCTGATCAAACAGGCGCAGCTTGCTGAAGTAGCCCCGCAGGCTGCCTTCATGTAGGTCTTGTTGCTCTAGTTGCTGATGGCTTGCGAGCGGCGGGCCAAACCGACCCGGTTCGGGCCTGTCGGTGTAGACGATGAAGCGATGGGGTTCGCCCAGCTGCCGGGCCACCATTGCCGCCAGCCGGCTCACCCAGAGATCGGGGTAGCGATCGCCGGTTTGCACCGTCACTACTTTTAGGAGGCCTTGCGTAGGTGGCACCGCTTATGCAGCCAGATTCCTGAAACGGGTGAACTGAGGCTCAAATAACAATTTGACCGTGCCCACCGGCCCGTTGCGGTGCTTGGTGACGATCACTTCGGTGATGCCCCGGTCTGCGGTTTCCGGGTTGTAGTACTCGTCGCGGTAGATCATCAGCACCAAGTCAGCGTCCTGCTCGATTGAGCCCGATTCGCGCAGGTCACTGAGCATCGGCCGCTTGTTGGTGCGCGATTCGACGCCGCGGCTCAGCTGGGATAGGGCGATCACCGGCACGTTGAGCTCGCGGGCCATGCCCTTGAGGCCCCGGGTGATGCGGCTTATCTCCTGCACCCGGTTGTCGGGGGTGGAGCCCTCCATCAGCTGCAGGTAGTCGATCACGATCAGGCCCAGCTCCTTGCCGGTTTCGGCCATGAGCCGGCGGCAGAGGGAGCGCATCTCCAGCACGCCTGAATTGGGTTTGTCGTCGAGGAAAAGGGGCAGCTGGCCCAGGCTATTGATGCCCTGGCCCAGCAGAGGCCACTCCTCCTGCTGCAGCCGGCCGGTGCGCAGCCGGCCGCTTTCGATGCCCACCTCCATCGACAGCAGGCGGTAGGTGAGCTGCTCCTTGCTCATCTCCAGGGAGAACACACACACCGGCAGCTGGTGCAGCTGGGCGACGTTTTTGGCGATGTTGAGCACGATGGAGGTTTTGCCCATCGCCGGCCGGCCGGCCACGATGATCAGGTCGCTGCGCTGCAGGCCCTGGGTGATGGCATCGAGGTCGTAGAAGTTGCAGGGGATGCCGGCCACGGCGGTGCCCAGCGAGCGGCTCTCGATCTCGTTGAAGGTGCTGGTGAGGATCTCGGCGGTGGGGGTGAGGCCTGTGCTGGGCTTCTCCTGGCTGATCGCGAAGATCTTTTGCTCGGCCTCATCGAGCACCTGCTCCATCGGCTTGCTCTGATCAAAGCCCAGGGCAATCACCTCATTGCCGGAGCGGATTAACTGGCGCCGCAGAAACTTGTCCATCACCAGGCGAGCCACCTGGTCGATCGAGGCCGTTGAGGTGATGCGCTCCACCAGCTCCACCAGCCGGCCCTGACCGCCCACCTTCTCCAGGGCACCGGTGTCCGCCAACCAGGCGCACATCGCCGTGAGGTCGGTGGGTTTGCCCTGGCTGTGCAACATCACAGCGGTGCGGTAGATCTCGCGGTGGGCGCCGAGATAAAAGGCCTCTGCCTGCAGCACGTCGGCGATGCGGCCGATGGCGTCTGGGTCGAGCAGGATGCCGCCTAACACGGCCTCTTCTGCCTCCAGGTTCTGGGGCGGCACCGAATCGGGCAGGGCCTCAAAACGGGCTTCCGAGCGCCCGTCTGAACGGGATTCGCGGCTGCTGGATTGGTTGAGGGGAACGCTCACCATGATCTTGGGGGCGCTTAGCCAGGAGGGCAATCTTGAGCGCGGCGGCGCAATTTGGCCACCCCACGGGCCCTACCGGTGGGGGTTCAACACACAAGCTGCCCTATCCCTGGGGTTTCAACCGGGGGCTGGGCTTCAGAAGCTGGCGACTTCCAGGTTGAGCTCGGCGGTGACTTCGGGGTGGAGCTTCACCTGCACCTTGTAGGAGCCGGTGCGGTGGATTTCGGGCACCGTGATGTTGCGGCGATCCACTTCTTTCTTGGTGGCAGCTTCGATCGCTTCGGCCACGTCACCGTTGGTGACGGTGCCAAACAGCACGTCGTCGCCGCCGGTTTGCTTCTTGACCGTGAAGCGGCCGATCGTGTCGAGGGCGGTGCGGAAGGCGATCGCCTCAGCCTTGAGGGCGGCCTGGCGCTCCGCCTCCTTAGCGCGGCGCGCTTCCACCTGGCGCAGCACAGCTGCAGTCACGGGCTGGGCCTTGCCGGTGGGAACCAGGAAGTTGCGGGCGTAGCCGGGGGCTACCTCCACCAGATCACCGTTCTTGCCCAGGCTGAGAACGTCTGCGTTGAGGACGACTTGAACGCGCTTAGCCATGGCAAATAAGTAGGAGATTGATCAAGACCTGATCCAACACCCTAAATCAGGGGGTGATCAGGCCTCAGGTCCGCTGAGGCTCAGCAGCTGCGGGCAGGCGTACGTGCTTGGCCAGCCCCAGGAAGCGCATCAGGCGGATGTGCTGCCAGGTGAGATCGATTTGGGGGCCAAAGCCGTGGCGCGCTGAGTGGGGGAAGGCGTGGTGGTTGTTGTGCCAGCCCTCGCCGAAGGTGAGCGCCGCGACCCACCAGTTGTTCTTGGAGCCATCACCGCTGTCGTGGGCAACGCTGCCCCAAAGGTGGGTGGCCGAATTCACCAGCCAGGTGCAGTGGTACACAACGACAAGGCGCAGGGGGATGCCCCAGAGCACCAGGGCCCAGCCACCAGCGCCCGTGGCGGTGCCGATCCAAAACAGCAGGGCGGCTAGGGGCGCCTGCAGCAACAGGAAATTGGTGTTCAACCAGCGGTAATAGGGATCTTTGGCGATATCGCCGGTGAGCCGGGGCACGGCAGCCATGGCGGGGATGGCCTGGAGCATCCAGGCCATGTGGCTCCACCAGAAGCCCTTGAGGCTGGTGTGGTGATCCACTTCCGTATCGGAAAACTTGTGGTGGTGGCGGTGCAGGCCCACCCAATCGATGGGGCCGTGCTGGCAGCTGAGGGCGCCGCAGGTGGCGAAGAAACGCTCCAGCCACTGGGGCACCCGGAAGGCGCGGTGGCTGAGCATGCGGTGGTAGCCAATCGTCACGCCCAGGCAGGCTGTGACCCAATAGAGCACCAGGAAGCTGGCCACGGCGGGCACGCTCCAGAACTGGGGCAGCAGGGCAACCAGCGCCAGCACATGGATGACGGCCATGAAGCCGATGGTGACCCAGGGGGTGGTTTTCGACCCCTTGGCGCTAGCGGCCTTGCCATGGCGCGGCCGGTGCAGGGCCTCGGCGCGGCGCTCGCCGCTGACGCCTTGGTTGATGAAGGCGGGCTTGCGGGTGGCAAGGCGCTGGGTGGCTGGTGCGCTGGGACTAACTGGTGCGGCCATAACGGACCGACTCCGTACTGATCGGTAGAATGGTAGCAATACGGATCCATATCGCGTGGGGTACCGGGAAGATCTCCTATCGGGCCGGGTCGCTTTTGCCCATCTGATCAAGGTGTGGCATGAGCGCAACGGCTGGTCGCACCGGGTGTTGCCGGCCCTGGCTGAGGCCCTCGATCTGGGCCGGGTCCACAACTCCCAGCTCTCGATGCTGCGCAACGGCAAGCTGGCCTCCCCCGGCCCGGAGGTGTTCCTGGCCCTTGGTCGTATCAATCAGCTGCTGGCCCGCGAGGTGCGTGGCGGCAGCCTGGGCGACGGCCTGCGCCAGCGCCTGGCCGACAGCCCCGAGCTGGTAGCGGCCCTGGAAACCTCTGCCCTGCCCGTGCAGGACGAGGGCGCTCCGGTGCTGGGACCCGGCGAACTGCTCGAGGTGTTTGTGGGTCTGCGCCAGCCGCCGGTGGCCTTTGATCTGCGTATCGATGCGGCCGAGGCGGTGCCCTTGAGTGCGGCCCTGGCCCAGTTGTTCACGGCGGGGCGGCCCTGGCGTTTGTGCCGCGAGCCGGTGCTGGCTGCCTATCCGGTCGAGAAGCGGCAGCGGCGGGAGCGGTTTGCCGAGGTGATGGCGGGTCAGCGCGATTTTTCGGCAGCTGAGCTCGACAGCGAACTCCCTGATCTGCGCCGCACCCTGGCTCGGCTGGGGGCGACGGGCGAGGCGGAGCTGGAGCCGGATCAGTTTCTTGAGCTGCTGCGCCAGCAGGCCAAAGCCATGGGCTTAACGGCCACCGGCGCCATGGCAAAACTGGATTTAGCAGCTGCAATTAGGCAGCAGCTCCAGGCTCCTCCAGCCAGCCCTCAGGAGGGGTTGTAGCTCGCTTCCCTCACTCGCTTGGCCCAGCCAAGCTTGCGCAGCAGCTTGATGTGCTGCCAGGTGATGTCGAACTCAAACCAGCGCAGGCCGTGGCGCGCTGAGTGGGGGAAGGCGTGGTGGTTGTTGTGCCAGCCCTCGCCGAAGCTCAAGATTGCCACCCACCAGCAATTGCGCGAAAGGTCGGGGGAATTGAAGTTGCGGTAGCCGCAGAAGTGGGTGGCGGAATTCACCAGCCAGGTGACGTGATAGACGATCACCAGGCGCAGGGGGATCGCCCAGAGCACCAGGCCTAAGCCGCCGCCATGGGCGCCGGCCAGCTCGCCATACCAATAGAGAGCGGCGCCGAGCGGCAGCTGCAGCAGCAGAAACCAGCGATCCAGCCAGCGGTAGAAGGGGTCGCGCTGCAGGTCGCCGGTGAGCCGGCCCACGTGTTGCAGGGCCGGGATTTCGTGCAGCATCCAGTCGCTGTGGGCCCACCACAGGCCCCGGGCCGCGTCGTGGTGGTCGTTGGGTTGGTCGGAATACTTGTGGTGGTGGCGGTGCAGTCCCACCCATTCGATCGGGCCGCTCTGGCAGGCCAGGGCTCCCATCAGCACTAGGAGATGCTCCAGCCACAGCGGGGCACTGAAGCTGCGGTGGGTCAGCATCCGGTGCAGCCCCAGGGTCACCCCCAGCACGGTGGTCCAATAGAGCACCGCCAGCACCACCACTGCCTGCCAGCTCCAGAAGCGCGGCAGCAGGGCAAACACCGCCCCCACGTGCATCGCCAACATGAAGCTGGTGGTGCCCCCCTTGAACTTGCGCTGGCGGCCCGGCAGGGGTTGGCGCCTTTCGGATACGGCAGCGCGGATGCGCTGATCCTCAAGCGCGCTGGGTGTGGCCGCAGCCAAAACTTGGGCCGAATCGGTGCTGACTACCAAAGAACTCTCCGGGTGGTGCTCGCCCGAATCACGCCTGGGCAGCAGCGGAAATCTAGCTAGGCGTCGCCCGGCAACATGGGACTCCCTGAGGGCTAGGCAGATGGCGGATGTAGCGGAGGCCTTGGCCCGTCAGGCCGCCGAGCGGGTGGCCGCTGCCGTGGCCGCCACTGCCGCTGCCGCCGCCCACCACACCAGCCAGGTGCAGCCGCGGCTGGCCCGGGTGCTCGAGGCTTTCGCCGCTGAGCGGCTCGGCACCCAGCACTTCGCTTCGGTGAGCGGCTATGGCCATGGCGATCAAGGCCGGGAGGTAATCGATCGGGTGTTTGCCCGGGTGTTGCAGGCGGAAGCCGCGGCCGTACGCCTGCAATTTGTCAGTGGTACCCACGCCATAGCAGCGGCGTTATTTGGTGTGCTGCGCCCCGGCGACCGCCTGCTGGCCCTCACCGGCCGCCCCTACGACACCCTCGAGGAGGTGATTGGCATCCGCGGCAGCGGCCAGGGCTCCCTGGCGGAATTCGGCATCGCCTACGCCGAGCTGGCGCTCACCGGCGCCGGCCTGGTCGATTTCGACGGCCTGGAGGACGCCCTGGCGCTGCCCACCCGCATGGTGCTGATCCAGCGCAGTTGCGGCTACAGCTGGCGGCCGTCCCTGTCGGTGGCCCAGATCGGCCTGCTCTGCGAGCGGGTAAAGGCCCTGCAGCCCGGCTGCGTGGTGTTTGTCGACAACTGCTACGGCGAGCTGGTGGAGGCCCAGGAACCCACGGCGGTGGGGGCCGATCTGATTGCCGGCTCCTTGATCAAAAACCTTGGCGGCACCATCGCCCCCACCGGCGGTTACGTGGCCGGCCGGGCTGAGCTGGTGGAGCAGGCCTGCTGCCGGCTCACGGCCCCAGGCATCGGCGGCGAGGGGGGCACCAGCTTCGACCTCAACCGCCTGCTGGCCCAGGGGCTTTTCCTGGCTCCCCAGATGGTGGCTGAGGCCCTGATCTGCAGCGAGCTGGTGGCGGCCGTGTTCTCGGATCTGGGCTATGCGGTGCAGCCCCTGCCCGGTGCCCCCCGCAGCGACGTAATCCAGGCGGTGCGGCTCGGCGATCCCGAGCGGCTCAAAACCGTTTGCCGCGCCTTCCAGGCCGCATCACCGGTGGGCGCCTACCTCGATCCGGTGCCGGCGCCGATGCCCGGCTACGCCAGTGCCCTGGTGATGGCGGGCGGCACCTTCATCGACGGCAGTACCAGTGAGTTTTCCGCCGATGCGCCGCTGCGGGAGCCCTACGTGCTGTTTGCCCAGGGCGGCACCCACCGCGCCCATGCCCAGATCGCCCTGGAGCGGGCTCTGGTGGCACTAGCGCAGGCAGGCCACCAGGTCTGATTACGCAGATCTCCCCGCTGGATATCACTCCAGTGCCGACAGACTGGCCCCAACTTGCTGCTGCGCGATGGCCCTCCCCATCCCCGGTGATTGCCGCTACGCCGACAGCCACGAATATGTGCGCCTTGAGGGCGAGAGGCTGCGCCTGGGCCTGAGTGCCTTCGCCGTTGACAAGCTCGGCGACATCGTGTTTGTCGAGCTGCCCGCAGTGGGCGCCAGCCT
>NZ_JAGQCO010000037.1:0-21603 GCF_024346235.1 Cyanobium sp. BA5m-21 | reverse complement strand
GTCGGTAAGGTCCCTGGGGCTCTTGCGCCAAGGGGCCTCGCGCTTATTGACGGTTTCGCCTTCCAGCTGCACTTCCACCGGCAGGAAGTCGCAGTAGGTGGTTATTAAGGTGCGGATACGGGCCGGCTCGATGTATTCGAGCTCCTCCTCCATCAGGTGCAGGATCACGTCGGTGCCGGGCTCGCTGCGCTCGGCCACCTCCAGGCTGAAGTTGGGGGAGCCATCACAGCTCCAGCGCACCGCCTCCGCGCCAGCACTGGCCGAGAGGGTCACCAGCTCCACCTGCTTAGCCACCATGAAGCTGGAATAGAAGCCCAGGCCGAAGTGGCCGATGATCGCGTCGTTTTCTTGCTTGTATTTCTCGAGGAAGTCTTCGGCGCTGGAAAAGGCAACCTGGTTGATGTAGCGCTTCACCTCATCGACATTCATGCCGATGCCGTTGTCGGAGATGGTGAGGGTGTTGGCCTCGCGGTCGATGCGGATCGAAATCTTGGCTTCAGGCCCTTCGCTGCAGTCGCCAGCCATCGCCGCCATGCGCCGCTTGCTGATGGCATCCACGCCATTGCTCACTAGCTCCCGCAGAAACACCTCATGGCCGCTGTAGACGGCCTTTTTGATGATTGGAAAGATGTTTTCGGTGTGGATCTGAATCTGGCCCTGTTCCAGCACCGTCATGGCAAGCGTTAGGTCGTTGGGCCAAACCTTACGGAGCTTGGGCCTTCCGGCTCAATGGCTCTGAGGGAGGGGTCTCCGAACTTTGACTTGGCTAAGTCTTGGTTTGGTTAAGTGGTGGTTTGCTTAAGTGGTTGCTTGGCTAAGTGGTTGCTTGGCTAGGCGGTGGTTTGCCTAAGCGGTGTCTTGGCTAAGTCTTGGCTAAGCTAAGTAGCGCCGCTCACAACCTGCCTGCTACGCCGCTCAGCCTGCCTGCTGCAGCTCGGGCTTTTCTTCGGGAAGGATGGCCCCCTGCACGGGACACACCTGCAGGCAGATGCCGCAATCGATGCAGGTGTCGAAGTCGATCCAATAAAAGTTTGTGCCCTTGCTGTTGGCACCTTGGCCGGGGTTGATGCAAGCCACGGGGCAGGCATCAACGCAATCGGCTACGCCCTCGCAGACGTTGGTGACGATCGTGTGAGCCATCTCAGAATTTTAAGGAGCGATCCAGAGGGTACGGCCGCAGCCGCGGTCCTGGCCGAGGGCTTCCGCTTCCGCCTGGTTGGCGCAGGCCCCGCTGAGCAGTTCAGCGCAGGTGCCCATCTGGTGCAGGGCCTCCAGCTGATCGAGGGCTGCGGCCAGGTGTTGGGGGTTGCCATAGGCCACCAGCACCGGCGAAGGGCTCCCTATGGCAGGTGCCACCAGCTCCCGCACCGCTCCCACATCGAAGCCAAAGCCCACTCCCGCAGCTTCGCTTGGCTCTGGGCAAAAGCGACCCACCAGGGCGTCGTAACGACCGCCGCTGGCAATCTCCACCGGCACCTCCTGGCCCTGGCAGACCAGCTTCAGCACCAGGCCGTCGTAGAGGGCGAAGTGGGGCTGGAAGCTGGGGTCGAGTTGCAATTGCACCCCCAGGCGCTCGGCGGCCGGGGCCACCGCAGCCAGGGTCTCGCCCATCTCCTTTAGCAGGGGGATGGGGCCCAGCCACTGCTCCAGTTGATACAGCACCTTGGCTGGCTCGCCGCGCAGCCGCATCAGGTTGCCCAGGCGCTGCCGATCAGAATCCGGCAAGGCCAGTTGGGCTAGAGCCAGCGGGTCGAAGTTGGTTAGGGCGGCGCGGGCAGCGCCCTGCTGCTGCTCGGGTAGCTGGCGCAGCAGGGCGCTGAGCACCCCGTGGTGCCCCACCAGCAGCCGGGGTTGGTGATGGTCCTGCAGTCCAAGGGCTCCGGCGGCGGCAAGCAGCAGCCGCATCAGCTCCACATCGGCGGCGGCGGTTTGGGCCCCGAGCAACTCCACGCCGCTCTGCAACTGTTCATGCAGCCGCTGGGAGCCGCCTTCAGCCGTGGAGCTGCGGAAGGTGCTGCCCATGGCCCAGAGCCGCAGGGGGCGGGGCCGCTCGGCCAGGCGGGTGCTGGCGGCGCGGGCGATCGAGGCGGTCAGTTCCGGACGCAGCCCCAGGGGCTCATCACTTGCCAGCCGCACCAGCTCGCGGCCGTCGATGCCACCGCCGGCTTCCAGGGTGTCGAGCCGCTCAAAGCTGGGCGGCGCCACCTCCTGGTAGCCCCAGAGCCGATACACAGCTGCGAGCTGATCGGCGATGCGCCGGTTGCCCTCAACTTCACGGGGGTTGAGATCCCGAACGCCAGCGGCAGGTTGCAGGGCCATTGCGGCGTTGAAGGTGGGATGGGGTGGGCTGATCCTATGGATCGAATCAGGGGGAGTCGAGTTCGGGGGCGCCATAGCTGGCGCCGGCCAGGGGGCGGCAGGAAGCCAGGCCCTCGATCAGGGCTGGTTGCAGGGTCGCTCCACAGGCCAGGATCCGCCCCGAGTCGATCGCAAATGCCGAGCCGTCGTAGGCGCTCACCACGCCGCCGGCTTGCTCCACAAGCACCGCTCCGGCGGCCAGATCCCAGGGCGATAGGCCCCGCTCCCAAATGCCATCGAGCTTGCCGGCGGCCACGAAGGCCAGGTCCAGGGCCACTGAGCCGCCGCGGCGCACGCCCTGGCTGCGGTGGGTAAACCAGGCAAATTCGGCGTAGTTGTTGTCGAGTCGGCTGCGGCGGTCGTAGGCAAAGCCGGTCACCAGCAGGGCCTGCTCAAGGCTGGGGCAGGCGCTAACGGCCAACCTGCTGCCATTGCACCAGGAGCCCAGGCCAGGTGCGGCCCAGTAGAGCTGCTCCAGGCCTGGTGCGGCTAGGGCGCCGAGCATGGGCTGGCCGCGCCAGCACAGGCCCACCGAGGTGCCAAACAGCGGGTAGCTGTGGGCGTAGTTGGTGGTGCCATCTAGGGGATCGACGCACCACTCCAGCTCGCCGGGCCTGGGGCGGCGTCCGCTCTCTTCGGCCAGAACGCCAATCTGCGGTGTTTCGGCCTCGAGCAGCGCCAGCACCGCTGCTTCAGCGGCATGGTCTGCCTCGGTGACCAGATCGCCGGAGCGCCCCTTCTCACGCACCTGCTGCAGGCGGCCAAAGTGCTGGCGCAGTTGCTCGCCACCGACCTCCGCCGCTCGGCGCGCCACCGCCGATAGGTGTTCGAGCTCGCCGCTGCTCAGGCCCGATTGCTCGTAGGCCGCGGTGCTGGCTGCTTTCATTCCTCCTCCAGGGGTAGGGCGCTGCGCACCTTGCCGCGGCCAAAGTGCCGCCCAAACTGCAGTTCGTAGACCTCGTCCTCCTCCTGGGTCACCACCTCCAAGGGGCCGGTGGCCCGGGCCACGCAGAGAAGTCCGTAGCCACGCCCGCGCAGCTCCCGCGACAGCCCCAGGGCCTCGCGCTGATCGATTTCGCCGCTGATCACGCGCACGGCGCAGGCGGTGCAGCAGCCGTTGCGGCAACTAAAAGGCAGTGGATCACCCTGCTGCTCAAAGCTGCGCAGGATGTATTCCCCTTCGGGAACCTCATGGCGAATCACCTGGCCGGTTTGGAGCCAGTGAACCGTGATCGGATGGGTGCGAGTCATGCTGCTACATTGCCATCTGGTTGCCCCATTTTGCCCCTGGAGAGGTGGCCGAGTGGTCGAAGGCGCAGCACTGGAAATGCTGTATAGGGGCAACTCTATCGAGGGTTCGAATCCCTCCCTCTCCGTTATAAAGCCGGCCTTGCGGCCGGCTTTTTCATGGCCTTCAGGGATTGAATGAATCAATCCATACTTAGCCAAGTTGCTGAGTTAGCAAGTTGCTGATTTTGATATAAAATTTTAATTTAAATCCTTATCGTTGTATATCAGCCGAATCGGCCGCTCACGTAGTCCTGAGTGGCCTGCTGGCCGGGGGCATTGAAGATCCGCTCGGTGTCGTTGAACTCCACCAAATAGCCCACCTTGCCAGTGCCACCTTCCACTGCTTCGGCATTGAAGAAGGCCGTTTGATCAGCCACACGCACGGCTTGCTGCATGTTGTGGGTCACGATGATGATCGTGTAGCTGCGCTTCAGCTCATGCATTGTTTCTTCGATCTTCAACGTGGAGATCGGGTCAAGCGCTGAGCAAGGCTCGTCCATCAAGATCACCTCGGGTTCGGTGGCGATGGCTCGGGCGATGCAGAGGCGCTGCTGCTGGCCGCCCGAGAGGGCAAATCCGCTCTCCTTAAGCTTGTCCTTGCATTCGTCCCAGACTGCAGCCTTGCGCAGGGAGCGCTCCACCAGCTCATCCATATCACCCTTGAAGCCGTTGATCCGGGCGCCGAAGGCGATGTTCTCGTAGATCGATTTTGGGAAGGGATTGGGCTTCTGGAACACCATGCCAATGCGCCTGCGCACCTCCACTGGATCCACCTTGGGGTCGTAGAGATCGTGGCCGTCAAAAACAACCCTGCCCTTGAGCTTGCAGCCTGGAATCAGATCGTTCATCCGATTGAGGCCGCGCAATACGGTCGACTTACCGCAGCCTGAAGGTCCGATAAAGGCGGTCACCCGGCCGCGGGGAATATCCATGAACACATTTTTCACCGCCTCAAACTTGCCGTAGGAGATGGTGACGTTCTGCAGGGACATGCAGGCATCCCCCGTGGAGGAATCGGTGGACTGGCTGGAGTTGGAGCTGCTGGTCATTGATCTGGAGGGAATGGGGGAAACGGAGTGGCTGGAGGTTCGGTCTTCAGACTTTGGTCATCCGGGCTATCCAGCGCGCCAGCAGGTTGGCGGCCAGGATCATCATCACCAGCACAAAGGAGGCAGCCCAGGCGAGTTCGTTTTGGGCTTCATAGGGCATGATCGCGAAATTGAAGATCAACACCGACATGGTGGCGATCGGATCAAACACCCCATCAGGCCAGAATGAGGAGAAGAGAGCCGTGAAGATCAACGGAGCCGTTTCACCGGCGGCTCGGGCGATTGCCAGCACCACACCAGTGGCGATCGGAGTGAAGGCCGATGGCAGGGTGATCCGCATCACGGTTACAAATTTGGATGCGCCTACGCCGTAGGCACCCCAGCGCAGCTCCTGGGGCACCAGTTTGAGCCCCTCATAGGTGGTTTTAATCACAGTCGGCAGCATCAACACGGCCAGGGCGATACCGCCAGCCATGGCGCTGTAACTCTGACCGAAAAATACACGGGTGGTTACAACAATGCCGTAGACGAATACACCGGCGATGATTGAAGGCACACCAGCCAAAACGTCATTGCCGAAAGCAACGAAATTGGCAAACCAGCCGCCGGTGGAGTATTCGCTGAGGAAAATGCCGCCCCCCACTCCCACGGGGATGGCAATCAGTGACGCGATCAGGGTTACAAGTAAGGTGCCGATGATGGCGTTACCAATACCTCCACCCTCCATTCCGATGTCGGGTGGCAGTTGGGTGAACAAGCCCACGCTGATCAGGCGGCCGCCTTGCATCAAAACGTAGAACAAAACTAAAATTAGCGGTAAAACCGCAATAGCAGCAAATATCGAGGCAATGCCGGTGAACAGCAGATTGCGTAAGTTGCGCGTCAGCCAGGGGTCGTAGCGCAATGGCCGCCGGTCAAAAAGGGCGGTGTTGTCGTAAGTGATCGGAGAAGGATTGGCCATGGTGGTGATCAGTAACGCAGGCTGAGGCGACGGACGATCCACTGGGCCGCCACATTCACCGCGAATGTGAGCACCATCAGGATGAGGGCGGCATACATAAGGGCCGACACCTGGATGCCATCGGCTTCTCCGAACTGATTGGCGAGCATCGAGGCGATCGTGTTACCAGGCGCCAGCAGTGAAAAGCTGAAGTTGAAGGAGTTGCCAATAATCATCGTGACCGCCATGGTTTCCCCCATGGCCCTGCCTAGGGCAAGCATCACGCCGCCAGTTATGGAAGAAATAGCTGCCGGCAATATCACGCTGAATATGGCTCCCCAGCGGGTAGTTCCTACCCCGTAGGCTCCCTGCCGCAGTTCAATAGGCACTTGATTCAGGGCATCTCGTGAGATGGCTGTGATGATTGGTAGCACCATCACCACCAGGATCAGGATGGCCGGGGCCATGCCAGGGCCCTGGGGAGCGGTGTCAAACAGAGGGCTCCAGCCAAACAGTTCGTGCAGCCAATTGAGGACAGGACGGATGGCCGGCCCCATCACAAAGATTGCCCAAAGTCCGAGCACCACCGATGGAATGGCGGCAAGCAGTTCCACCATCAGGCCAATCCCCTCCCGCACGGAGCTGGGGATCAGGTCTTCGGTGATGAAGATCGCCGTGCCCACACCCAGAGGGATTGCGATGGCCAGAGACAGGATCGAGGTCACCATTGTGCCGTAGATGGCGGTGAATGCCCCGTATTGCTCGTTGACGGGATCCCAGCTGGAGATGGTTAGGAAGCTGAGGCCAAAACTGGCCATCGCCTCCCGCGCACCCTGAAACACCGTGATGAAAATGCCAAGCAGAACGATCGCGACAACTGAGGCGAGCGCCAGGGTTAGCTGGCGAAAGCCCAGGTCGAGCAACTTTTCTGAGGGTGGGCGGCGACGCAGGGTGAAGGCGTCAGCATCTAGATTGCGATTTGGATTCGTTGGGCCTGAGCCCGCTTGGCTGGAGTCCGTCAGCATGGGTAGGGATGGTTTTGCATCGGTCAGCGCTAAGCGGCCGATCCAAACGAAATCTACGAAGGGCTCCCCTCACCCCCGTTTAAGCAGTGATTAACGTCTGGGAGACCGTTAGTTTGGGGACCAACAGCGCGGGGCTGAGCCGCCGTTTTCATGGGTCGACGGGGTTCTAGGCGCATGCATCTAAGTAAAGGGGTGCCATGTCCCGGATAGTTGGCATCGACCTTGGCACCACAAACTCAGTGGTGGCGGTACTGGAGGGCGGCCGTCCCCAGGTGATCGCCAGCGCTGAAGGCGGCCGCACCACCCCCTCGGTGGTGGGCTTCAGCCGCGACCAGGAGTTGCTCGTCGGCCAGCTGGCCCGGCGTCAGCTTGTGCTCAACCCCCGCAATACTTTCGCCAACCTCAAGCGTTTCGTTGGCCGTCAGTGGGACGAGCTTGAGGAAGACAGCCTGTCGGTGCCCTACAGCGTGCGGGCCAACGACCAGGGCAACGTGCGGGTGGTGTGCCCAGCCACTGAACGGGAATACGCCCCTGAAGAGCTGGTTGCCAGCGTGCTGCGCAAGCTCTGTGATGACGCCGCCACCTACCTCGGCGAGCCCGTGGAAGCGGCGGTGATCACCGTGCCGGCCTACTTCAACGACGCCCAGCGCCAGGCCACCCGCGATGCCGGCCGCCTGGCTGGGATCAGCGTTGAGCGGATCCTCAATGAGCCCACCTCGGCAGCCCTCGCCTACGGCTTTGATCGCAGCACCGTCAAGCGGGTGCTGGTGTTTGACCTGGGCGGTGGCACCTTTGATGTCTCGGTGCTGCGCATCGCCCAAGGGGTGTTCGATGTGAAGGCCACCAGCGGCGACACCCAGCTGGGCGGCAACGACTGGGACCGGCGCATCGTCGATTGGCTGGCCGATGCCTTCCTGGCGGAGCACAGCATTGATCTACGCCGCGACCGCCAGGCCCTGCAGCGGCTCACCGAAGCAGCGGAGAAAGCCAAGATCGAGCTAAGTGGCGTTCAGAGCACGCCGATTTCCTTGCCTTTTATTGCCACCGGCCCCGACGGGCCGCTGCATATCGAAACCACCCTGGAGCGGCGGGTGTTTGAGGGCCTCTGCCCCGATCTGCTGGATCGCTTGCTGCGGCCGGTGCAACGCGCCCTGCGGGATTCGGCCTTCGCGGCCGAAGACATCGACGACGTCGTGCTGGTGGGTGGCTGCACCCGCATGCCGATGGTGCAGCAAATGGTGCGCACCCTCATCCCGCTGGAGCCTTGCCAGTCGGTGAACCCCGATGAGGTGGTGGCGATCGGTGCTGCGGTGCAGGCGGGGATCCTCACCGGTGAGCTGCGCGATCTGATGCTCAACGACGTCACGCCCCTTTCGCTTGGCCTGGAAACCATTGGCGGCGTGATGAAGGTGCTGATTCCTCGCAACACCTCGATCCCTGTGCGCAAAAGCGACCTGTTCAGCACTTCCGAGGCCAATCAAAGCTCGGTGGAGATCCACGTGCTGCAGGGGGAGCGGCAGATGGCTGTTGATAACAAGAGCCTGGGGCGTTTCCGTCTCTCTGGCATTCCGCCGGCGCCTCGGGGTGTGCCCCAGGTGCAGGTGTCCTTCGACATCGATGCCAACGGCCTGCTGCAGGTGTCGGCTACTGACCGCACCACCGGGCGCCAGCAGAGCGTCAGCATCCAGGGGGGCTCCAACCTCAGCGAGGAGGAGATCACCAAGTTGATTGAGGAGGCCGATCTCAAGGCCAGCGAGGATCGGCGCAAGCGAGCCGAGATTGATCGCCGCAACCGGGCCCAAACCCTGGTGGCCCAGGCGGAGCGCCGCTTGCGCGACGCATCCCTTGAACTGGGCCCCTACGGCGCCGAGCGCCAGCAGCGCTCCGTGGAGATGGCCCTGCGCGATGTGCAGGATCTGCTGGCTGCCGACGACCTGGTGGAGCTGGAGCTGGCCGTGAGCCAGCTGCAGGAAGCTCTGTTTGGCCTCAACCGTCGCTTGCAGAGTGAACGCAAGGCAGAGCAGGGGCCGCTGCAGGGGCTCAAGAACACCCTGGGCTCGCTCAAAGATGAGTTGTTTGCCGATGACGATTGGGATGACTGGAACCGCCCTGGCAGCGATCCCTGGGCTGCTCCCCCCAGTCGCTACGACCGGGATCCCTATAGAGAGCCCTACAGGGAGCCCTATCGCGAACCTGAACCGGCAGCCCGCGAGCGCCGGCCCCGCAGCGATTCAGATCCCTGGGGGGATAGTTCCTACCGGTGACCTCTAGCCCCGCCGCCCCTGCCGACTACTGGTCGGTGCTGGGCCTAGAGCCTGGCGCCGATGCCAGCAACCTCAAGCGGGCTTTCCGGGCCCAGGCCCGCCGCTGGCACCCCGATCTCAACGGCAACGACCCGCTGGCGGAGGAGCGCTTCAAGCTGGTCAACGAGGCCTATGCGGTGCTCTCAGATCCGCGCCGCCGCCAGGCCTGGGAGGCCGGTATGCCCGCTGACGGCCCGGGCCGGGAGTCCCAGGATCCCTTTGCTTCCGGTTTCCCCGACTTCGAGGCATATCTCGAGGTGCTTTTCGGTGAGCGCCGCCGTCCCCGCCGGGCCGCCGAACCCGAGTGGCAGGAACCCGAGCCCGAGCCCGAGCCTCCTGCGCCCCACCCCCGTCAGGCCTCTGGATCGGTAACCGCCGCACCGCCGCCGCCACCACCGGTGCGGGCTTCCAGCGACCAGGAGAGCCTGGTGGAGCTCACGCCGGAGCAGGCGTTGCAGGGGGAGCGGCTGGAGCTGGAGCTTGCTGATGGCACGGCGGTGGAGGTGTGGACCCCTCCTTTTGCCGGCGATGGCTGGCGACTGCGGCTGGCGGGGGTGACCCCCGGCGGCGGTGATCACTTTTTGCAGTTGCGGGTGCGCACCGAGGAAGGCCTGCGCATCGACGGCCTGCGGGTGCTCTACCCCCTCGAGCTGACCCCAGCGGAGGCGGCCCTGGGCTGCCATGTGGTGGTGCCCACCCTGCGCGGTCCGGTGAAGCTGCGTGTGCCGGCCGGCTCCTCCAGCGGCCGCCTGCTGCGCCTGCGGGGGCGGGGCCAGGAGTGGGCTGAGCAGCGCGGCGACCAGCTGGTGGAGGTGCGCATCCTGGTTCCGGAGCAGCTGGGTGAGGCGGAGGCAGCCCTCTACAAGCGGCTGCAGGAGCTCGCCGACGATCCCGACGAGCAGCACCGGTGACACACTGGAGGTCCATTGCCCCATGCCGCGATCCATGCCGGTGCATGTGCTGCTGTTTGATGCTGGAACCGATCAGGAAGGCATCCATTCGTTGGAGCTAAATGGCCGCACGGTGGTGCTGCTGTTTGAAGACAGCGACGATGCGGAGCGCTACGCCGGCCTGCTCGAAGCCCAGGACTTCCCCGTGCCCACCGTGGAGCCGCTCGACCGCGAGGAGATGGAGCTTTTCTGCGGCGAGGCGGGCTATGAGGCTCGCTTTGTGCCGGCGGGCTTCCTGCCCCAGAGCGCTGAAGACCGGCTGCTGATTGCGCCGCCTGAGCGCAACATGGATGTAACCAACTGGCAGGAGCAACGGGAGCAGCAGGAGCAGCAGCAGGACCAGGCGGGCGAGAGCGCCCCTGACCCCAGCCTCGAAGCCTTCCGCCGTCAACTGGAGGGCCTTCTGTGAGCATCCCTCCTGTGAGCGGCACTGATCGCGGCCACCTGCTCACCGAGCAGGCCAATCCCCTCAGCGAGCGGCTCGACCAGCTGCCCACCGACGAGCTGGTGGGCCTTTTTTGTGCCAACGAACGGGAGCCCCAGCGGGCCCTGGAAGCGGCGGCCCCGGCCCTGGCTGCCGCCGTTGATGCCATCGCTGCCCGTTTGCAGGCCGGCGGGCGACTTTTTTACCTAGGTGCTGGCACCTCCGGCCGGCTTGGTGTGCTCGATGCCGCTGAGTGTCCGCCCACTTTCTGCACGGCGCCCGAGCTGGTGCAGGGGGTGCTCGCTGGCGGCGCCCCAGCCCTGCTGCGCAGCTCCGAAGGCCTGGAGGATCTGGCAGCTGCTGGCCGCAGCGACCTGGAGGAGCGCGGCTTTGGCCCGGCCGATTGCTTGGTGGGTATCGCTGCTGGCGGCACCACTCCCTACGTGCTCGGGGCCCTGGAGCACGCCCAGGCGATCGGAGCCCTGGCAATCGCCATGGCCTGCGTGCCAGCCGAGCAGGTGCCGATGCCCTGCTCCATCGACATTCGCTTGCTGACGGGCCCTGAACTGCTGGCGGGCTCCACCCGGCTCAAGGCCGGCACCGCCACCAAGATGGCCCTTAATTTGCTCTCCACCGGCGTGATGGTGCGCCTGGGCAAGGTGCACGGCAACCGCATGGTGGATGTGGCCGTCACCAACAGCAAGCTGGAGGATCGGGCCCTGCGCATCCTGCGCGATCTGGCTGGGCTGGAGCGGCAGCGCGGCCGGGAACTGCTGCAGCAGAGCGGCGGCTCCGTGAAGCTGGCCTTGTTGATCGCGGCCACTGGCCTGGACGCGGCCTCAGCCTCAGCCCACCTGGCCAGCCATGGCCCCAGCCTGCGCCAGGCCCTGGCGGCCTGCGGCGCTCAGCTGAATGGCCCCCAGTAGGGAGCCGTAAATAGGTCGAGCTTGCGGCGTGTGGCGGCAGGCACGTGCTCCTTGGGCGTCATCAGGGCATGGCGCAGGGCCTGGTGGGCGCTGCTGCTGGGTCGCTGGGCCTCCACCCGCTGGGCAGCTAGCCGCACGATCTGCTGGGCCAGGCTGGCGTTGGCTTGCAGGTTGGCGATCACCATTTCCACTGTCACCGAGGCGTGTTCCTGGTGCCAGCAGTCGTAGTCGGTCACCATTGCCAGGGTGGCGTAGGCGATCTCGGCTTCCCGGGCCAGCCGCGCTTCAGTGTGATTAGTCATGCCGATCACTTCGCAGTCCCAGGAGCGGTAGAGCTCCGATTCGGCCCGGGTGGAGAAGGCGGGCCCCTCCATGCAGAGGTAGGTGCCGCCGCGGTGCAGCTTGCGGCCTTCGGGCATCAGGCTTTCGGCCACATCGGCCAGCAGGCGGCTGAGCGCCGGGCAGAAGGGCTCGGCAAACGCCACATGGGCCACCAGCCCCTCGCCAAACAGCGTCAGCGGCCGCTGCTGGGTGCGATCGATGAATTGATCCGGCACCAGCATGTCGAGGGGCCGAACCTGCTCCTGCAGGGAGCCCACCGCCGAGAGGGACAGGATCCAGCGCACGCCGAGGGAGCGCAGGGCCCAGAGGTTGGCCTGGTAGGGCACCTCGGTGGGGGTGTGGCTGTGGTGGCGGCCGTGACGGGCCAGGAACACCACCTCCAGATCGCCGATACGGCCGAGCCGCAGGGCATCGGAGGGGGCTCCGTAGGGCGTTTCAATCGTGAGCTCTTGAATGTCTTCGAGGCCCTCCATGGCGTAGAGACCGCTGCCCCCCAGGATCCCCAGGCGGGCGCGGCTGAGATCGATGCCGTTAGGGGAGTTGGGGGTGGGGCTGCTCATCGGCGGCGGGGTCTGGCGACGGGGCGTTGAAAAGGGTTGGTCCGGTTGAACCGCGGTTTGTCCGGGTGGACCGTGCCCCATTCTCAGCACGGCGTTTCAGCCGGTTGGCCCGTGCCACCCCATAAAGTCGGCCTTTATTCCTTGCCGCCGTGACCAAAGCCTTGATGGAGACCGACGCCGGCACCATCGAACTCGAACTGTTCGAGGCCGATGCACCTAACACCGTGGCCAACTTCACCAAGCTCGCCAAGGAGGGCTTCTACGACGGCCTGGCCTTCCACCGTGTGATTCCCGGCTTCATGGCCCAGGGCGGTTGCCCCAATAGCCGTGAAGGCGCCCGTGGCACCGCCGGCACCGGCGGCCCCGGCTACCAGATCAACTGCGAGATCAATAGCCAGAAGCACCAGGCGGGCACCTTGGCCATGGCCCATGCCGGCAAGAACACGGGCGGCTCGCAGTTTTATATCTGCCACGGAGCCCAGCCCCACCTCGATGGCGTGCACACCGTGTTTGGCTTCACCGGCAAAATGGATGTGGTCACGGCCCTCAAGAACGGCAGCCGGATCAACAAGGTGATTATTCAGGACTGAAAGCTGACAATCCAGGATTGAAGGTGACAACCCAGGACTGAAAGTGACGATCCAGGATTGGGTCAGCGCCAGACCAGAAAGGCACCGGGCTGAACTATCAGGTCGGTGCCCAAATCTGCAAGGGGCCGCTGCTCTGACTCCAGATCAGCGCTGGGGTGACTGCTGCGTTGGCCATCAGGGGCCAATAGCAGGCTCAGCCGTTCGGTTTGGGGCCAGTCGCCCATCAGCACCAGCGCGGCAGCAACGGCCCCCACTCCACTGCCGGCATGGTCGAGGCCACTGAGCAGCACCGCCAGCTGGGGCTGGTCGAGCAGGGCCAGCAGCCTTGGATGCTCCTCTCGCTCCACCTGCAGCCCCTGCTTCAGGGCCCAAAGCTGCAGCTGCTCAAGCTGTCCACTCGCCAAGGCCTGGCCGTGCCATGCCAGCACTGCCGTGGGTCCGCCGATCGGGCAGGAGGGACCATCACCCATCAGATGGCCAAGTTTGATGCGCTTGGTTTGCAGGTAAGCGGCGTTGTGGCTGCCGGCATCCATCACCAGCGGCACCCGGTCTTCGACCTGCAGGCCATAACCACCGAGGCCTGCGATCTTGCGCGGGTTGTTGGTGATCAGGCGCAGGCGCTGGATGCCCAGGTCGCTGAGGATTTGAGCCCCAACTCCGTAGTTGCGCAGGTCGGCAGCAAAGCCAAGGCGTTCGTTGGCTTCCACCGTGTCTAGGCCGGTGTCCTGCAGGGAGTAGGCCTTGAGCTTGTTGATCAGGCCAATGCCCCGGCCCTCCTGGCGCAGATACACCACCACCCCAACGCCGGCGGCTTCGATCATGCGCAGGGCCGCCTCCAGCTGGGGCCGGCAGTCGCAGCGCAACGAACCAAAGGCATCTCCGGTGAGGCACTCGCTGTGCACCCGCACCAGCACCGGCTCTTTAGCCAGCTGCGGTTGGCCCTTGATGATGGCAACGTGCTCGCTGCCATCGAGTTCGTTGCGGTAGCCGATGGCGCGGAAGTCGCCGAAGGCGCTTGGCATGGCCGCTTCCGCCTGGCGCTGCACGAAGCGCTCGGTGTCGAGGCGGTAGCTGATCAGTTCGGCAATGCTGATCAGGCGTAATCCGTGGCGTTTGGCGTAGGCAGCCAGCTGGGGTAGCCGGGCCATGGAGCCGTCGCTGTTTTGAATTTCGCAGATCACCCCGGCGGGATAGAGGCCTGAAAGCCTGGCCAGATCGACTGCGGCCTCGGTGTGTCCAGCGCGCTTCAGTACGCCGCCTTGCTTAGCCCGCAACGGGAAGATGTGGCCTGGCCGGCGCAGGTCGGCCGGACGGGTTTGGGGGTGGATCGCCACCTGGATGGTGCGGGCGCGATCATCGGCGGAAATTCCAGTGCTGACGCCGTTTTCTGGGCCCGCATCGACGCTCACCGTGAAGGCGGTCTGGTTGCTGTCGGTGTTGCGATCCACCATCAGCGGCAGATCCAGGGCATCGAGCCGTTCACCCTCCATGGCCAGGCAGATCAGGCCCCGGGCCTCGGTGGCCATGAAGTTGATCTGCTCGGGCGTTGCAAACTGCGCGGCGCAGATCAGGTCGCCTTCATTTTCACGATTTTCATCGTCCACCACGACGATTGATTCGCCGTTGCGGATCGCGGCTAGACCATCGGCAACTGAGTCAAAAGCGATTCGCTCTTCCCCGTTCAAAGCGACCTCCGGGCTGGAACCGGATGGCAAGGGCGTGGAACTCGAGTCGCGCAGGAGGGTCAACGGAGTGCGTGCGGGGACTGGGCCCTAGCGCAATCATCCTTTATAAAGCTCCTTCGTCCTGCCCCCGGGCCTTGCCATGGCCAACAAGCGTGTTGCGGTAATCGGCGCCAGTGGCTACGGAGGCCTCCAGACCCTGCGCCTGCTCCACCAGCACCCTGCCCTGGATGTCAGCTTCTTGGGCGGAGAGCGCAGCAGCGGCAAGCGCTGGAGTGAGCTGGTGCCCTTTTTGCCCCTGGCCGGCGACCCGGTGGTGCAAACCCCAGACCCCGATGCCATCGCTGCGGCGGCTGATTTCGCGGTGCTCAGCCTGCCCAATGGCCTGGCGGCCCAGCTGGTGCCGCCCCTGCTGCAGCGCGGTGTGCGGGTGGTTGATCTTTCCGCCGACTACCGCTTCAGCAGCCTCAGCCGCTGGCAGGAGGTGTATGCCAGCGAGGCCCGGGAGGTGCCCCGCAGCGATGACGACCTCTGCGCTGAGGCCGTCTATGGCCTGCCCGAATGGGAGGCGGAGGCGATTCGCACCGCCCGTTTAATAGCGGCTCCTGGCTGTTTCCCCACGGCCTCACTGCTGGGGCTGCTGCCGTTCTTGAAGCAGGGTCTGATCGACACCACCGGCATCGTCATCGACGCCAAAACCGGCACCTCCGGTGGTGGTCGGGCTGCCAAGGAGCACCTGCTGCTGGCGGAATGCTCTGAAGCGGTTGCTCCCTATGGGGTGGTGGGCCACCGCCACACCAGTGAGATTGAGCAGCTGGCTAGCCGGGTGGCGGGCCATGAGATCCAGCTGCAGTTCACCCCGCATCTGATGCCGATGGTGCGGGGCCTGCTGGCCACCGTCTACTGCCGTCTGCGCGACCCAGGCCTCACCGCTGAAGACTGCGTCACCCTGCTGGCTTCCGCCTACCGCCAGGCCCCCTGCGTTGAGGTGCTGCCGGTGGGTACCTACCCCTCCACCAAATGGGTGCGCCAGACCAACCGGGCCCTGCTCTCGGTGCAGGTGGATCGCCGCACCGGCCAGCTGATCGTGATGGCTGCCATCGACAACCTGGTCAAGGGCCAGGCCGGCCAGGGGGTGCAATGTCTCAACCTGATGGCCGGGCTTGAGCCCACCGCCGGCCTGCCGTTGCTGCCCTTCTATCCCTGACGCACTAGATCCACTACCAGAGATACCGCCAGGGGCAGGACGCGGTGCTCCTGGCGCTGGATGCGGGCGTTGAGGCTGGCGTGGTCGTCCGTGGCTAACACCGGCACCGCCGCCTGCACCAGGATCCGCCCTGCATCAACCTCCTCGCACACCAGGTGGGCAGTGCAGCCGGCCAGGGTGACCCCCGCCGCCAGGGCCTGGCCCACCGCATCAAGGCCGCGGAAGCTGGGCAGCAGCGAGGGATGAATGTTGATCAGACGCTCGGGGAAGGCGCCGATCAGGGTGCTCGTGACAACGCGCATCCAGCCCGCCATCACCACCACATCAACGCCGGCTGCCTGAAACGCCGCCACCAGGGCCTGGTCGAGGGCCTCGCGGCTGGCCACGCTGCGGTGGTCATGCACTTGGCAAGGTATGGCGAGGCGCTCGGCCCGTTGCTGGGCACCGCAGCCGGGATTGTTGACCACCAGCAGGGCCACCTCTGCTTGGAGCCGGCCGTCTGTGCAGGCTTGCACCAGGGCCTCAAAGTTGCTGCCGGCTCCCGAAGCCAGCACCCCCAGCCGCAGGATTGGCTGCGCGCCGGCGCAATCCGGTTGCAATTCCGGTGGCAATGGCCACTGGACGCAGGACTCTTGATCGCTAGGGTCTGAAAAAGCGGGCATTGCGCCGTGTCCCACCTCACCATCCTGCCCACAGTGCTACGCGATGCCGAGGGGCTCGCCGCCAGCTTGGTGGCCCTGGGCCACACCCCCATCTATGGCGGGGTGCTTAAGGGCTTTGCCACCGAGCGCCAGCCCGTTCTTTTGCAAGTTGTTTTGCCGGGTGGTGAAAGGCTGGGCTGGCAGCGCCACCGCGACGGTTCCCTTGCCCTGGTTGGCGACCTGCAGCGCCTTAGCCGCTCCCAGAGCCTGCAGCGCCTGCTTGGAGCCATCACCCGCCGCTACGCCGCCGAGCTGGCCCTGCGCCAGGCCGCCAGCGCCTTTCCTGAGGCCCAGGTGAGCTTGGCGTCCTGACGCCGTGCCTGAGCTGCATCTCGACCTCACCGCCTGCCACCAGCACCTGGTGCGGGTCCGCCTGCTTCACACTCCCCGTCACCTGAGCCTGCGCCTGGCCCTGCCGGCCTGGACTCCCGGCTCCTACCTGATCCGCGACTATGTGCGGCAGCTTGAGGGTCTGGAAATCACTCAGGCTGGACATCAGCTGGAGCCGCGCCGCACCAGCCCGAGCAGTTGGCAGCTTGAGCTTCCCAGCCTCGAACCAGTTGAAATTAGCTACGCGGTGCTGGCCGCCGAGCTCACGGTGCGCACCTGCCATCTCGATGGCGACCACGGATTTCTGGCCTTAGCAGCCGTGGTTCTGGAGCTGGAGGGGGAGCGTTGGTCGCCCCACCGTCTGCAGCTCAGCCTTCCGCCCAGCTGGGATGCCTTCGTGCCCCTGCCAGAGCTGCCGGGCCCGGCGAAGGGCTGGCTTGCCGCCGATTACGACCAACTTATCGATACGCCGATTGAGGTTGGTCCCCATCGCTCCCATCACTTCAGCGTCGCCGGTGTGCCGCACCGCTGGGTGACTTGGGGCCGCGATCTCCAAGGCGCCGATCTGCTTGACAGTGATCCCGAGCTGCTCAGCGATCTCGAAAAGGTTTGCCTGGCCTGCTGCCGGTTGATGGGCGTGGAGGGACCTGCGGCCGACCACTACCTGTTTGTGTTGCACCTCACCGAAAGCGGTTATGGAGGCCTGGAGCACGACTACAGCACGGTGTTGCAGTTTGGCCGCCGGGTCCTGGCCAAGCCTGATGGGCGCCGCAAGTTGCTGCAGCTAGCCGCCCATGAATACCTGCACCAGTGGAATGTGCGCCGGCTGCGGCCCGCCGAATTAAGCCCCTATCGCTACGACCAGGCGGTGGTGGTGCCCACCCTCTGGTTTGCCGAGGGAATCACCAGCTATGTGGATCAGTTGTTGCCCCACTGCGCCGGCTGCAGCAGCGAGGCGGAGCTGCTCGAGGATCTGGGCGCGGATCTGAGCCGCTACCTGCTCAGTGCTGGGCGGGGCTTGCAGAGCCTGCGCGCCAGCAGTGAGGAGGCCTGGGTAAAGCTCTACCGCCCCGATGCCTACTCCCCCAACAGCCAGGTCAGCTACTACCTCAAGGGTGCGGTGCTGGCCCTGGTGCTGGACCTGCACCTACGCCGTGCCGGCAGCGGGCTGCCCGTGGTGCTGCGGCAGCTTTGGGCCAGCCATGGCGCCGTGGGGCGGGGTTACCAGGAGGCAGACCTGCTTGCTGCTTTTGCCAGCCAGGCGCCCGATCTAGCTGAGCTATTACCCCGCTGGCTCAGCTCCTGTGAGGATCCGCCCCTATTTGGCTATCTGGCCGATGTGGGCCTGCGGCTTGAACCCCGGCTGGCCGCCAGCCAGGAGCTGGGCTGCCGCTTGGAGCCAGGCAGCGGCGGCTTGGTGGTGCAGCGGGTGGGCCGCGATGGACCGGCCCAACGGGCGGGGCTGGTAGTGGGCGATGAATGGATTGCCCTCGATGGCCTGCGCCTGCGCAGCATTGACGATTTGCTGGTGCATCTGCAGCCGGAGGCTCCCCTGATTCCCCACCAGCTGCTGTTCTGCCGGGACGGCTTGGTGCGCAGCACCGTGCTGCTGCCAACGGCACCAGCAGTGGAGAGCTGGCAGCTCCAGCTCGATCCCGCCACTACTGATCCCGGCTGTGCTGAGCGCCGACGCCGCTGGCTGGGCCTTGAGGCGGCATGAATTCCAGCCCCCGGCCTCTCTGGCTTGCCCTGGGCGCTGGCGCCATGCTCGCCCTGGGCGGGCTTGGCTGGCTGGCTCGCGACCTCTCAGCCCAACCGAGTGGCGGCCAGAAGCGCCCCACCCTGCTCGAGCTGCTCGAAGAGGTGCGCCAGGCTCCGCCAGCGCCTGAGCCGGGCCGTCGGGCGGCACCGGGGCCTCCGGCCCACCGGCCTTGGCAATCCCCCCTGCGGGCGAGTTGCGCTCCCGGCGATCCAGCCCAGCGTTTAAGACTGCAGCAATTGGCAGAAAGGGTCCAAACCTCCCCGGCTCGGGTTCAGATCCATCCCACCAACTTTGGCGAGCGTTTTAATCGCGATGCCTACGGCAATCCGGTGGATCCCACACCCCAGCTGGTGGTCCTGCACGAAACGGTTTATGGCATTGGTTCAGCCATCAACACCTTCGTGACGCCCCATCCCCGCGATGAAGATCAGGTGAGTTACCACACCTTGATTGGTGGCGATGGCTCGGTGGTCCAGGTGCTCGATCCTTCCAAACGGGCCTTCGGGGCTGGCAATTCGGCCTTCAACGGCCGCTGGGTAGTAACGAACGCCAAGGTGGGTGGCTCGATCAATAACTTCGCCCTGCACATCAGCTTGGAAACGCCCCTCGATGGCGAGAACGACGGACCAGCCCATAGCGGTTACACCTCAGCCCAATACGACGCCCTGGCGGCCCTGCTAGCCGGCTGGATGCAGCGTTTCCCCATCCCGGCCTCCCACATCACCACCCACCGGGCGGTGGACCTGGGCGGCGAGCGAGCTGATCCCCGCAGCTTCCGTTGGTCTGAGTTGCAAACCCGAATGCAAAACCTCGGCCTGCTCTGCAACCGTTAATTGAATTATTAAATAATTGAATTATTAAATAGTTGATTAGATAATTAGTTGATTAGCTAAATAGTTGATTAGATCAGCGGAGCCGGGGCCTGTTTACGGGTGGCGTAGAGCAGGGCATGGAGTTCGGGATCCTGCATGGTGCGCAAGATGCGGCGGGGATAGTCGAGCTTGCCGTTGTGGAGGTAGGCCAGGGTCGCTAGGGCCTTGGCGTCACGGGGGTTGCCGCTGGCCTGGAGGGGGCGCTGGGGCAGCTCGAGGGCGCGACTGAGGCGGGCGAATTTGCCCACCAGCAACACCACGTTGCGCTCGGGATCGAGCAGCTGGTTGCGGGCCTCGGTGATTTCGGCTTCGGAGGCATTGGGCGGCAGCAGGCCCTGGTGCACCATTTCGCCGAGGCTTAGCTGGGCGGGGCCATGGGTGCTGAATAAGCCGGAATGGGCTGCCAGGGGCAGATCTTCGCCCGGTTTGGCGTGCCGCATTTCGTCAAACAACACCGCCGCCACCAACACGGGATTGATCCTCTGGCGCTGGGATTCGGCCAGGATCAGGGGACGAAGCTCTACCAGGCGCCCCAGGGTGTGGCTGCGCAGCGGCTCTAGTTGGTCGATACCACTGGTGAATAACTGGGCCAGACGGGGCTGGGGGCCGTGGACACCAAAGCGGCGCTGCAACTCCTTGAGTTCGTCTGGTGAAAATTGCAGCGGGTCTGCGAATTGCCCCGAGCCAGCAGCGGAGCTGATGCTGCCGCTGAGACCGGGATCCAGCAGTAGCAGGGGCGTTTTTGGACCGTTAAGGATGGGAATGCTTGCAACGGCCAGCAGGGCTGCTGCAAGGCCGGTCAGACGCCGAACCCCTACCAGCCGCTTGCCGAGGGCAAGCCAGCGCGGGTAGCTGGTGGGGATAGGCACAAACACTCATTAATTGTGGCTTGATATTACGGAATTTATCTTGATTAGTCCCCTGGCTACGGAACGGTCTTCCGTCCGTCCCTCGTGTTGGTGCTGGGGCTGGTGTTGGGGCGGGGTCAGATCTAAGTTCTGGCGACGAGAGCGGCTTGAGCCGCAAGCCCATGCTTGCCAACTTTGATGGCTCCAATGCCGAGACCCAATGGCAACGCTTCTGCGACTTGCTTTGGTATGAAAGCGATCTTGGTATCTGGCTCGATGTGAGTCGCATGGCGATCGGCCAGGCCGATCTCGATGCCTTGGCTCCCCGATTCGAGCTGGCCTTTGCGGCGATGGCGGCCCTGGAGGCTGGTGCGATCGCCAATCCGGATGAACAGCGCCAGGTTGGCCATTATTGGCTGCGCACCCCAGAGCTGGCACCAGACGCCGCCACCACCGCGCACATCAACGCCGAGGTGGAGCGGATCGAGACCTTTGGCCGCGAGGTGCTCGACGGCAGCCTCCGTGCTCCCAATGGCCAGCCGTTCACCGACGTGCTTTGGATCGGTATTGGCGGTTCCGGCCTCGGCCCCCTGCTGATGGTGCGCGCCCTGCAGGAAGAGGGTCAGGGTCTCCCCTTCCACTTCTTCGACAACGTTGACCCCGCCGGCATGAGCCGCACCTTGGCGGGCCTGGACGGCCGCCTAGCCACCACCTTGGTGGTGGTGGTGAGCAAGTCAGGCGGCACCCCTGAGCCCCATATCGGCATGGAGCAAGCCCAGGCTCGGCTCGAGGCCCGGGGCGGGCAGTGGGCTGCCCAGGCTGTGGCGGTCACCATGCTCGACAGCAAGCTCGACCAGGTGGCCGTGGCCGGTCAGTGGCTGCGCCGCTTTGACATGTTCGATTGGGTGGGTGGCCGCACCAGCATCACCAGTGCGGTTGGCCTGCTACCGGCGGCCCTGGTGGGTGCCGATCTGCGCGGCTTTCTGGCCGGCGCCGCCCGAATGGACGCCCTGACCCGGGGGTCTGATCTGCTCCATAACCCGGCGGCCCTGATGGCTGCTTCGTGGTTTGTGGCCGGCCATGGCCAGGGCAAGCGCGACATGGTTGTGCTCCCCTATCGCGATCGGCTGGAGGTGTTCAGTCGTTATCTCCAGCAGTTGGTGATGGAGAGCCTCGGTAAGAAGCACGACCGCGCCGGCGAGGTGGTGCACCAGGGCATTGCCGTTTACGGCAACAAGGGCTCAACCGACCAGCACGCCTATGTGCAGCAGCTGCGCGATGGCATCGACAATTTCTTTGTGACCTTCATCGAGGCCTTGGAAGAGCCCAGCGATATCCCGCCCATCGGTGATGAGATCCCTGGCGACTTCCTCGATGGCTTCCTGCAGGGCACCCGTTCGGCCCTGATGGAAGGGGGCCGCCAGAGCCTCTCGATCACCCTGCG
>NZ_JAGQCO010000036.1:0-22902 GCF_024346235.1 Cyanobium sp. BA5m-21 | reverse complement strand
TACATCTTCGAGGCCGACGAAGGCACCACCGCAGATGAACAGGATCTGACTGGTGTCGATCTGAATGCATTCCTGGTAGGGATGCTTGCGGCCTCCCTGCGGCGGCACGTTGGCCACGGTGCCTTCGAGCATTTTCAGCAATGCCTGCTGCACCCCTTCTCCGGAGACGTCCCTAGTAATGGAGGGGTTTTCGCTCTTGCGGGCGATCTTGTCGATTTCATCGATGTAGATGATGCCCCGCTGGGCCTGTTCCACATCCTGATCCGCTTTCTGCAGCAGCCGCAGCAGGATGTTTTCCACGTCTTCTCCGACGTAGCCCGCCTCGGTAAGGGTGGTGGCGTCGGCCACCGCAAAGGGCACATCGAGCATTTCGGCCAGGGTCTGGGCCAGGAGCGTTTTGCCGCAGCCGGTGGGGCCGATCAGCAGGATGTTGCTCTTGTGCAGCTTGGTGGCTGTCTGGTCCGTTTCACCCTTGCCATCGCCTTGCCAGGCCAGGCGTTTGTAGTGGTTGTAAACAGCTACGGAAAGATTTTTCTTTGCTTCGTTTTGGCCCACCACCTGGCGGTCGAGAAAGGCCTTGATCTCCTGGGGCTTGGGCACCTCCGCCAGGGTTGGAGCGGGTTTGGTTGTTTTTTTGCTGGAGGCCTTACCGCGGCTGGAGTCGGCGGCATGGCGGCCGCTTCCGCCTCCGCTGGCTGTGCAGCTATGTCCGTCTACCAGCTCCTCATCAAGGATCTCGTTGCAGAGATCGATACATTCATCGCAGATGTAGACACCCGGGCCGGCGATCAGCTTGCGCACCTGTTCTTGCGACTTGCCGCAGAACGAGCACTTCAGGTGGGCGTCGAACTTGGCCATGGGCAGGGGAGTCCTGATTCCAGGATCGACAGGAAATAATGGATCGTCAGCTGACCTTAAGGATCAAACCGGCCGGAATCACTCAGCAGCTGTGGCGGCAGGGGATTCGGTCACGACCCGATCGATCAGGCCGTATTCAACCGCCTCTGCGGGGGAAAGGAAGTAGTCGCGGTCAGTGTCTTCGGTGATTTTTTCGAGGGGCTGACCGGTGTGTTCAGCCATCAGACCGTTGAGGGTGTCCTTGAGGAAAAGAATCTCCTTGGCCTGAATTTCAATGTCCACTGCCTGGCCCTGGGCGCCGCCGAGGGGTTGGTGAATCATGATCCGGGCATTGGGCAGGGCCAGCCGCTTGCCCTTGGTGCCACCCGAGAGCAGGAAGGCACCCATGGATGCGGCCAGGCCATAGCAGATGGTCACCACGTCTGGGGAGACCTGCTGCATCGTGTCGTAGATCGCCAAGCCGGCGGTCACTGAGCCGCCTGGGGAGTTCACGTAAATCTGGATGTCCTTCTCCGGATCCTCGGCTTCGAGGAACAGCAGCTGGGCGACTAGGGAATCGGCCACCTGATCGTCGATGCCGGTGCCCAGAAAGATGATCCGTTCGCGCAGCAGGCGCGAATAGATATCGAAGGCGCGGTCGCCCTTGCCCGACTGCTCCACAACCGTGGGCAGCACCCCGGGGGAGCCACTGGGGCTCCAGCTGCTGTGGACGGGATGGCGAAGGGTGGCGTCGATCACGCGCGGGGAAGCTCTCGGAGGACCAATCTATTGGTCCTGGCTGTGGCTATTGGGCCTTGGCCGGTTTGGCCTTGGCTTTCGCTTTGGCCTTTGCCTGCTCCTCGCCTGCAGCGTCAGGGTCGACGTCGGCTGGGGTGGCAGCCTTTTCGGTGATGGTGCTGTTGGCCTCAAGCCACTCCAGCAGCTTGTCGCGCAGCAGGTCGTCAGCAACGGCCAGGCGCAATCTTTCAGGATCGATGTTGCCCTGCTGGCTCAGGCCGCGGCTGATCTCCTTGATCTTGGCTTCAAGCTCCTTGGCTTCCACCTCGATCGCCTCGGCGGCGGCAAGGGCCTTGAGGGCCAGGCTGCGGCGCAGGCGCTCCTCTGCCTCGGGCCGGGAGGTGTCCATCAATGAGCGCACCAGGTCGGGGGTGAACAGCTTTTTGACGTCCATGCCCTGCTGGGCGATCTGTCCTGCTGTCTGCTCCACCAGGTTGCGGATTTCCTGTTGAACCAGGGTTTCGGGCAGCTCCACTTCAAGTTCTTGCACTAGGGCAGCGAGCAGGGCGTCGTGGCGGCTGGCCTTAGCCCGGCGCTCGGCGTCGTCCTTGAGGCGGGTTTCCAGATCGCTGCGCAGTTCGGCCAGGGTGGCTTTGTCGCTGGCCTGCTGGGCAAAGGAGTCGTCAAGGGCGGGTAGTTCCCGGCACTTGAGGTCTTTCAGGCTGATCTCGAAGCGCGACTGGCGGCCGGCGGCATCTTCTTGGGGATAGGTATCGGGGAACTGGCAGTCGATGGTCTTGCTAGCGCCGATAGCCATGCCGATTACGCCCTCGACGAAGCCGGGGATCATCCGGCCCTCCTCCAGCTCGACTTCCATGGCATCGCTGCTGCCACCACTGATGGCCTCGCCGCTATCCACGTAGATGCCGCTGAAGCTGAGCACCGCTACATCGCCGCTGGCGGCGGGGCGGCCCTCTACGGGCACCAGGGTGGCCAGCTGCTTACGCGACTGCTCGATCAGTTCATCGATGCGGGCTGGATCGAAGCTGATTGCCTCGGCTTCAGCCTTTAGCCCTTTGGTGGACTTGAGTTTTGGTGTGGGCTCGACGTCGAGCTCCAGGGTGATGGTGAGGGCGTTGCCGGGCTCGAAGCGTTCCAGCACGACCTCGAAGCCTTCGGTGAGCTCGGGCCGGCCGATAGCTGCCACCATTTCTTGGCTAACAGCATCCCGGAAAGCGGCCTCCACCAGATCCTCTAGGGCGGTGGCCCGGATGCGTAGGGGGCCGATCTGCTGGAGCAGCACGGGCCGGGGCACCTTGCCCTTGCGAAAGCCGGGAAGCTTGATGCTGCGACTCAGCTTGTCCACGGCGGCGTCATAGCTGGCCTGGCTGCGGCCGCCGGGGATGGCCACCTCTAGGGCCACGCGGCTGCCCGGACGGGGACTGGCCTTTATCGATAGCGGGCTGGCGGCGGGGGCGGCGGCTGAGCTCATGGAAAACAGTTGCAGACCCCGATCCTAGAAAGCGGCCGTTCCGAGCTCCCAGCGCGTATTGTCAGTTCGGCGCACGACGAAAGCGATAGATCCCGAATCAGCAAACAACGGCTTCGACCATGGCCGGTTTCTTTGTTGCAGCTTTCCGCCCCTAGCTGGTTTGACGTTTGATCACCAGCTCCGCCACCGAGTTTTGATTCCTCTCCCGCTCCCTTGACCGCCGCCCAGCCCGTCCCTCTCCCGCCATCTCCCTGCCTGCCCAGTCGCCCCTTGAGGGTTGCGGTGCTCGGTGCGACCGGTGCCGTTGGCCAGGAGTTACTCGAGCTGCTCGCGGAGCGCAACTTTCCTGTGGCTGAGCTGATTCCCCTGGCGTCACCCCGCTCCGCCGGTCAAAGCCTTGCCTGGCAGGGCACATCGCTGGCGATCCGGCCCGTGGAGGCCTCAGCTTTTGAAGGGGTGGATGTGGTGCTGGCCTCAGCGGGCGGCTCGGTGTCGCGTCAGTGGGCCCCGGTGGCGGCCCGGGCTGGCGCCGTGGTGATCGATAACTCCAGCGCCTTCCGAATGGATCCGGAGGTGCCGTTGGTGGTTCCAGAAGTGAACCCCGAAGCTGCTTTTGCCCATCGGGGCATCATTGCCAACCCCAACTGCACAACAATTCTGCTCACCCTGGTTTTGGCCCCCTTGGCGGCGCGTCGGGCAATTCGGCGTGTGCTGGTGAGCACTTATCAGAGCGCCAGCGGCGCCGGTGCCCGGGCGATGGAGGAGCTGCGCCAGCTCAGCCGGATCGTGCTCGATGGAGGTGAGCCAGTGAGTGAGGTGCTGCCCCACTCCCTGGCCTTCAACCTTTTTCTGCACAACTCTCCGCTGCAGGACAACGGTTATTGCGAGGAGGAGCTGAAGATGCTCAACGAAACCCGCAAGATCATGGGCACGCCGGAGCTGCGACTTTCGGCTACCTGTGTGCGGGTGCCGGTGCTGCGGGCCCATTCAGAGGCCGTAAATATTGAATTTCATGAGCCCTTCCCGGTGCAGGAGGCCAGAGCCCTGCTGGCTGAGGCCCCCGGCGTGGAGCTGCTGGAAAATTTTGAGGCCAACCGTTTCCCGATGCCCACTGATGTGACGGGCCGCGATCCGGTGGCGGTGGGACGTATCCGCCAGGACCTCAGTGATGCCAATGCCCTGGAGCTGTGGCTCTGCGGTGATCAGATCCGCAAGGGTGCGGCTCTCAATGCGATCCAGATTGCCGAGCTGTTGATCCAGGGCCCGGCGGCTGGAACTGAAGCGGTTTTGCCCGGAGGTGCTGCTTGAGCCCTATCCAGCCAGCCACTCCGCTATTTGGCCGCGTGCTGACGGCGATGGTGACCCCCTTCGCCGCCGATGGTTCGGTGGATCTGGGCCTTGCGGCCCAGCTGGCAGAGCATCTGATCAACCAGGGCTCCGATGGAATCGTGGTGTGCGGCACCACTGGCGAATCACCCACGCTCAGCTGGGACGAACAGCACGCTCTTTTAGTTGCCGTGAAGCAAGCGGTTGGGCATCGGGCCAGCGTGCTGGCGGGAAGTGGCAGCAATTGCACCGCCGAAGCGGTGGAGGCGACGCGGCAGGCGGCGGCCCTCGGTGCGGACGGCGCCCTAGTGGTAGTGCCGTACTACAACAAGCCCCCCCAGGACGGCCTTGAGGCCCATTTCCGCGCTGTGGCAGCGGCGGCACCCCAGCTGCCCCTAATGCTTTACAACATCCCCGGTCGTACAGGCACCAGCCTGGAGCCAGCCACCGTGGCCCGCTTGCTCGACTGCGCCAACGTGGTGAGTTTCAAGGCTGCCAGCGGCAGCACCGAAGAGGTGAGCGCCCTGCGGGCCCTGTGCGGCAACCGTCTGGCGATCTATAGCGGTGACGACGCCCTCACCCTGCCGATGCTTGCCGTTGGTGCTGTGGGAGTGGTGAGTGTGGCCAGCCACCTGGCCGGCGCTGAGATCAGCGCCATGGTGCGCGCCTTCTATGCGGGGGATTTGGCCCAAGCCCTGGCTCTGCACGACCAGCTGCTGCCGCTGTGCAAGTCCCTTTTCTGCAGCACCAACCCGATCCCCGTCAAAGCCGCCTTGGAGCTCAGCGGCTGGCCCGTGGGTGCACCCCGTCTTCCCCTTCTTTCCGCCACCACCGACGTGCGACAACGCCTCTCCGAAACCCTGGCCGCCCTGCGTCCTACCTGACGCCAAGGCTTGAGACCAGATCGATTCAGTTTGTTCCTTTTCCCTAAAAATCCTTTTCCATGACCAGTTCCAACGGCCGAGCCCAGGGCACCAGTCAGATCGCCACCAAGCCCCCCCACCTGCGGGTGATCCCCCTCGGCGGCCTGCACGAGATCGGCAAGAACACCTGCGTGTTCGAGTACGGCGACGACATCATGTTGGTGGATGCTGGATTGGCCTTCCCCAGTGATGGGATGCATGGCGTCAATGTGGTGATGCCAGATACCAGCTATCTCAAGGAAAACCAGAAGCGGATTCGCGGCATGATCGTGACCCATGGTCACGAAGATCACATTGGTGGTATTGCCCACCACCTTAAAAACTTCAGCATCCCCGTGATTCATGGACCGCGCCTAGCGCTGGCCATGCTCACCGGCAAGATGGAGGAGGCCGGTGTGATGGATCGCACCATCCTTCAAACCGTCGCGCCCCGCGATGTGGTGAAGGTGGGCCAACACTTTTCAGTGGAGTTCATTCGCAACACCCACTCGATGGCCGACAGCTTCTCGCTGGCCATCACCACCCCTGTGGGCACGGTGATCTTCACCGGCGACTTCAAATTTGACCACACGCCGGTGGATGGCGAGACCTTCGACATGGCTCGCCTCGCCCATTACGGCGACAAGGGGGTGCTTTGCCTGTTCAGCGACTCCACCAACGCCGAGGTGCCGGGCTTCTGTCCCCCCGAGCGTTCAGTGTTTCCTTGCCTGGATCGCCATATCTCCCAGGCTGAAGGTCGGGTGATCATCACCACCTTTGCCAGTTCGATTCACCGGGTGTCGATGATCCTGGAGCTGGCCCTCAAGAACGGCCGCAAGGTGGGACTGCTGGGCCGCTCCATGCTCAACGTGATCGCCAAAGCCCGGGAGTTGGGTTATATGCGCGCCCCGGATGATCTGTTTGTGCCGATCAAGCAGATACGCGATCTGCCCGACCGCGAAACTCTGTTGCTGATGACTGGTAGCCAGGGTGAACCCCTGGCCGCCTTGAGCCGCATCTCCCGTGGAGAGCATCCCCAGGTGCAGGTGAAGAGCACCGACACGATTATTTTCTCGGCCAGCCCGATCCCTGGCAACACCATCTCGGTGGTGAACACCATTGACCGGCTGATGATGCTCGGCGCCAAGGTGGTTTATGGCAAGGGCGAGGGTATTCACGTCTCTGGCCACGGCTTCCAGGAAGACCAGAAGCTGATGCTGGCCCTCACCAAGCCCAAATATTTTGTGCCGGTGCACGGTGAGCACCGCATGCTCATTGCCCACAGCAAAACCGCCCAGTCGATGGGGGTACCAGGCGACAACATGCTCATCATCGACAACGGTGATGTGGTGGAGCTCACTGCCGATTCGATCCGTAAAGGCGACCCCGTCAAGGCCGGCATCGAACTGCTGGATGCGTCCCGCAACGGCATTGTTGATGCCCGGGTGCTGAAGGAGCGCCAGCAGCTGGCAGAAGACGGCGTGATCACTCTGCTAGCGGTGATCAGCACCGACGGTGTGATGGCTGCGCCGCCGAGGGTGAATATTCGTGGTGTGGTCACCACTGCTGATGCCCGCAGACTCTCGATGTGGGCCGAGCGCGAAATCGGCTGGGTGCTGGAAAATCGCTGGAATCAGCTCTGCCGCAACACCGGTGGCAAGGCCCCTGAGGTGGATTGGGTCGGTGTGCAGCGAGAGGTAGAGGTGGGTCTGCAACGCCGCCTGCGCCGCGAGCTCCAAGTGGAGCCGTTGATCATTTGCCTGGTGCAGCCAGCCCCTGCCGGTACGCCTGCTTACAAGGGCCGCGCCGACGCCGAACCCGACAGCCGCCCCGCTCCCCGGGGTCGCTCTGCCCGTGATGCAGGCGTTCGTGATGCAGGTGCCCGTGGCCGTGATGGCGCCGTGCCGGCACCCCAGCGTCAGCTGGTTGCCGTTGGAGCCGCCGCCCCTGCCGCCACGCCTGTGTCTGCTCCTACTGCCGTCCCAGCCGCTGTAGTTGCTGAGGTTTCGGCCCCAGCCCCAGCAGAGCTCGAGCCGGAACCCGCCGGCCGTATCCGGCGCCGCCGTTCAGCCGCTGTAGCGGGCTGATCGGCCCCAGCACCAGCTCAGCGGATCACCACTCGCAGCAGCCCCTTGGAGAGTTCGGCGAACTCCTCGGGGCTAGGTTCCCCGACTTGCTTGGCAAAACGCCCTTCTGGCTCAGCCAGGCTCTCTTTGCTCACGGCGACGTCCAGCTCTTGAGCAGTCGCCGCATCTGCCTGGGCCACCTCGATCAGCTCTGGCTCATCGACCACTTCAACTACCAGATTCGGCACCTGCGCCGGCATGGGCACCTGAACCTCCGCCGCCTCGATGCCTCCAAGTTGCTCCATCCAGGGCATGGCCGAGCCAGAGCTTGTAACTACTGTTCCTTCCGCTACTGGCTCATTGCCGAAGGGGAAGGCTTGGCCTCCAGTGCTTGGCGCATTCGAGGCTTGCTCCGGTGCAACTTCAAGTTGTGCTGCCTGGCTGGCGCATTGCTCCAGCCCCTGGTCGGCGATATCCCGCAGTACGGGTTCTTGCGTCGCTGCTCGAACCCGGCTGTAAAAACCGGTTGCTGTAGCTCTGTCTTGGTAGCCGTAGAGGTAGGTGTGGCCTAGTAACAGCTGCAGTCTTTGGCGCAGGGGGTCGGCGGGCTCGTTGGGCAGCTCGAGCAGCAGCTCCTCGCTTAAGCGGGCCACATCGTCCCATTGGCGTTCGCTGTAAACCCGCTCAATGGCCTCATAACGCTGTTGTAGCGAGTGCGGCGAGGTTGTCATTGCGGCAGGTGTGCGGCGGGATGGTGCAGCCACAGTGTGCAGCGATCCCAGCGCAGCTGCCAATCCGCGCCTAAGTCTGCCTGGCCTGGGGGATGGCCCGGTTGCAGCCGCCGCAATAGTTCTTCGAGTTGCCTGGCTGGGAGCGCCAGCCTGGTGCTTTGCTCAAGCCAGTGATGCAGTAGTTGGCGCTGGTTGGCTACGGCTAGGTCGCCCAGCTCCTGGCGCTGTAGGCCTGGTGTCCCAGCCTGGCTGCCGGCTGTTTTTAGAGTTTGCAGGGCCAGATTCACTAATTCGTTGCGGCTCTCCACCTCTTCCACCAGCCGCTCTGCTTGGGCGCTGATCCTCTTGGCGGCGCCGGGATGGAGCTCCTCCAGCACGGGTACCACCTCGGCCCGGATTCGGTTTCGGCTGTAGCGGCGGTCGGTATTGCTCGGGTCGTGCCACACGGGCAGCGTCAGTTGCTCGCAAAGCCGGGCGGTGTCGGCCCGGGAGAAGGGCAGCAGCGGTCGCGCCAGCGCGATTGGCTCGCTTGGATCGGTGGTTGGGCTCGATGGGCTGGTGAGGGGGCGCAGGTTGCGCAGGCTCGCCAGGCCGCGGCGATGGCTGCCTCGGGCTAGGTGCAGCAACAGAGTTTCGGCTCGATCGCTGGCGGTGTGGGCGGTCACCACATGGCCCACCCCCAAACATCTGGCCTGCTCAGCCAACTGGCCGTAGCGCCAGTGGCGGGCGTCAGCTTCGCTGGTTGCTTCCAGCGGCCTCAGCCAGGAGGAAACGTGCAGCTCGAGCCCCTGGTCGCTGCACCAGCCGGCCAGCTCCGCTGCCACCTGGCCCGACTCCGGTCGCCAGCGGTGGTCGCCATGCCAGAGGTGCAGGGGCCACTGGTGCAGGCGCTGCAGGTCGCGTAGCAGGGCCAGCAGGACCATGGAATCTTGACCACCCGAGATGGCTAGCAGCAGCGGCGCCCCCGCCGGCAACAGCTCGGGATGGTGACGCAGATGGCGATGCAGCCGCAGGTGGTCCGGGCTCCAGCGCGGCCCGGGTGGGAGAATCGATTCACTATTCAAATCTTGCGTTTCCATGGTTGCGATGTCGCGTCTTGAGCAGCTGCCCTCCGCCCTGCAAGCCGCGCTTGCTGATCGCCGCCTGCTCAAGGTGATCGCTGGCCTCACCAATTTTGATGCTGCCAGTGTGGAGCGGATCTGCCGGGCCGCTGGCCTAGGCGGAGCCGATTTGATCGATGTGGCCTGCGATCCGGAGCTGGTGCAGCTGGCCGCTGCAGTGAGCGGTTTGCCGATCTGCGTGAGCGCAGTTGAGCCCGAGCTGTTTGCCGCTGCTGTGGCTGCCGGGGCGGCAATGGTTGAAATTGGCAACTACGACGCCTTCTACCCCCTCGGTCGCATCTTCGATGCCGCCGAAGTGCTTGAGCTCACCCGCCGCACTCGCGAGTTGCTACCCGAGGTGGTTTTGAGCGTCACCGTGCCCCATGTGCTGCCCCTCGATCAGCAGGAGCAGCTGGCGGTGGATCTGGTGGCCGCCGGTGCCGACATTATCCAAACCGAGGGCGGCACAAGCGCTAAGCCCTTCAGCGCCGGTAGTCTCGGCCTTATTGAGAAGGCGGCTCCAACCCTGGCCGCTGCCCACAGCATCAGCCGGGCCTTGGCTGCGGCGGACAGTGTTGAAGCGGGTAGTGCTGCCCCGGTGCTGTGTGCATCTGGCCTCTCCGCCGTCACCGTGCCGATGGCAATTGCCGCCGGTGCCGCCGGTGTGGGGGTTGGTTCGGCGATCAACAAGCTGAACGACCCTCTGGCCATGGTGGCCGTCGTGCGCGGCCTACGCGAGGCACTGGGAATGCCTGCAGGCGCAATCGTTGTTGGTTAACGCCAAGCTCAGTTGTTTTAGCCTGAACCCATGACTATTTTGCGGTAATGATCACCGCATCTTTTTCATGGGTTCTTTAATGTGGCTATTGCAGTGGCCGATTCGGGCCATTGTGCTGTTGATTGTGGCCTGGCTTCCCTTGGGAGTGGAGGTGAGCAGTTTCCCGATCGCCATGCTTTCCGCTGTGGTGATCGGCTTACTGGGCACCCTGTTGATCTGGCCGCTGAAGCTGCTGCTGGGGCCGGTCTGGGCGGTCACCAGCCTGGGGGGCCTGATCAGTCCGGTGAGCCTGCTGTTCAACTGGGCAATCACCGTGGTGCTGTTTGGTCTGGCGGCTTGGTTGATCAAGGGATTCCGCCTCAAAAACGGAGTGGTGAGCGCGATTCTCGGCGGCGTTGTCTATGCCGTGTTGTCGGCCGTGATCCTGCGGATCCTTGGCCTTGATGTCGACTTCACTCGCGCAGCTGCCCTAATCACCACAGCTCCGGTGGTTTGACCCCGAGAATGGGGGCATGGTTCCGTTTGAACTCCACGCCCCCTACCAACCCAAGGGAGATCAGCCCACGGCCATTGCCGGGCTGGTGCAGGGTGTCGATGGGGGCGAGCGCTACCAGACCCTGCTAGGCGCCACCGGCACCGGGAAGACCTTCACGATCGCCAATGTGATCGCCCAGACCGGGCGTCCTGCTTTGGTGCTGGCTCACAACAAAACCTTGGCGGCCCAGCTCTGCAATGAGCTGCGGGAGTTCTTCCCGAATAATGCTGTTGAATATTTCATCAGCTACTACGACTATTACCAGCCGGAGGCGTATGTGGCTGTCTCCGACACCTACATCGCCAAAACAGCTTCGATCAATGAAGAGATCGACATGCTGCGTCACTCGGCGACCCGTTCGCTGTTTGAACGCAACGATGTGATCGTTGTGGCTTCTATTAGTTGTATTTATGGTTTAGGTATCCCCAGTGAATATCTAAAAGCTGCAGTCAAGTTTAAGGTGGGCGATACCCTCAATTTGCGAGGCTCCCTGCGGGAGTTGGTAAACAACCAGTATTCCCGCAACGACCTGGAGATTTCCCGCGGTCGTTTTCGGGTGCGGGGAGATGTGCTGGAGATCGGCCCGGCCTATGAAGACCGGCTGGTGCGGATTGAGCTCTTTGGTGATGAGGTTGAGGCGATCCGCTACGTGGATCCCACTACCGGGGAGATCCTGCAAAGCCTCGACACAATCAATATCTATCCGGCTAAGCACTTTGTGACGCCAAAGGAGCGGCTGGCGGACGCGATTTTGGCCATCCGCCACGAGATGCGTGAAAGGCTCGATGTACTTAACGGTCAGGGGCGGCTCCTAGAGGCCCAGCGGCTGGAGCAGCGCACCACCTACGACCTCGAGATGCTCGAGCAGGTGGGCTACTGCAATGGCGTGGAGAACTACGCCCGCCATTTGGCCGGGCGAGAGGCGGGCACGCCGCCGGAATGCCTTATCGACTATTTCCCTAAAGACTGGCTGTTGGTGGTGGATGAGAGCCACGTCACCTGCTCCCAGCTGCAGGCGATGTACAACGGCGACCAGTCGCGTAAGCAGGTGCTGATTGAGCACGGCTTCCGCTTGCCCAGCGCTGCCGACAACAGGCCGCTCAAGGGTTCGGAGTTCTGGGAGAAGGCCCAGCAGACGATCTTTGTGAGTGCCACTCCAGGCAACTGGGAGATGGAGCAGAGCAGTGGCCAGATTGTGCAGCAGGTGATCCGCCCCACCGGGGTGCTCGACCCGATCGTGGAGGTGCGTCCTAGTGAGGGTCAGGTGGACGACCTGCTCGGCGAGATCCGGGTGCGGGCGGAGAAGAACGAGCGAGTGCTTGTGACCACGCTCACCAAGCGCATGGCAGAAGATCTCACCGATTACCTGGCCGAAAACGGCGTGCGAGTGCGCTATTTGCACTCCGAGATTCATTCGATTGAGCGGATTGAGATCATCCAAGATCTCAGGAATGGCGAATACGACGTGCTGGTTGGCGTTAATCTCCTACGGGAAGGATTGGACCTGCCTGAGGTATCGCTAGTGGCGATTCTTGATGCCGACAAGGAGGGGTTCCTGCGGGCCGAGCGCTCCTTGGTTCAGACCATTGGCCGGGCTGCCCGCCACATCGAAGGCAAGGCGATTCTCTATGCCGACAACCTCACCGATTCGATGGCTAAGGCCATCTCAGAGACCGAGCGCCGCCGCGCCATTCAGCACGCCCATAACGTTGAGCACGGCATCACCCCCAGCCCTGCAGGCAAGCGGGCCGGCAATTCGATTCTCTCGTTTCTGGAGATGTCACGGCGGCTCAACGACGACCAGCTGGAGGAGACCACCGAGCAGGCCGAGCACAACAATGTGCCGCTGGATGCTCTGCCGGAGCTCATCCAGCAGCTCGAAGAGAAGATGAAGGGGGCTGCTAAGAATCTCCAGTTTGAAGATGCTGCCAACTTGCGCGACAAGATTAAAAACCTGCGCCAGAAGTTGGTGGGGAAGCATTAGCGCGATTCTGATTAGCGCGATTCTCAGGGGTCAACGACCGGCGGCCTTGAGCACGATCTTGATGGTTTTGACCATGATCAGTAGATCCAGCCAGAGCCCGGCATTGCGCAGGTAGAAAAGGTCGTAGCTCAGTTTCAACTCCGAATCCTCAATGCTTGAGGTGTAAGGCATGTTCACTTGGGCCCAGCCGCTGAGGCCGGGCCGCACCCAGTGGCGCAGGCGGTAGTTGGGGATTTCCGCCTCTAGCTGACCCTCTAGTTCGGGCCGTTCCGGACGCGGGCCGATCAGGCTCATCTCCCCTCGCAGCACGTTGATCAGCTGGGGCAGTTCATCGAGCCTGGTGCGGCGCAGCCATTGGCCGATCGGAGTTATGCGTGCATCCTGCTCTGCTGCCCATAGGGCGCTATCTGTTTCGGCTAGGGGCACCATGGTGCGCAGTTTCAGCACAGCGAAGGACTGGCCCATTAGCCCGGTGCGTTGTTGCCGATAGATCACGGCACCGCCGTCCTGCGCTCGGACTAATAGGGCGGCCAGCGCCACGACCGGGCTGGTTATCACCAGCAGCACGAGGCTGATCAACACATCGGCGAAGCGTTTGAGCTGCTGCTCAAACGTGCTCTTGGTGCCATCGATGCGGCTTGAAAACAGCAGCCATTGATCGCCCACCCAGTGGGGAGGAATGCGCAGTAGCTCTTGCTCCGCCATGGCCGCCAGGGACAGCACAGGGTGGCCCTGGCCCACTACCTGTTGGCAAAATTGTTGTACGTCCGCTTCGGCGGCTACGCCACTGCTGAGTGCGATGGTTGCGTTGGGGGAATCGCGCTCCCAGAGCGTGGAGCTGAACGGCAGGATTGACGGCAGTGGATTGTTGCCGTAGCTGCGCCGCCATTCCTTGGTGATGGCCTCCACTTCCTGGGGCAGCGCCACGATCTGCCAGGCAGGTTGGGAGGAGAGATGTTGGCTTTGGCGCAGCCCCAGCCGCACTAGGGCGCTCCAGAAGGAAACCAGGCTGAACATAGGAATCAGGCTGCCCCGGTACAGCAGGGTGGTGTCTTGCGGCACCCGCAGCAGCCAACCCAGCAGGGCGCCCGCCACGATGCTGGCACCGCTGGTGATTCCGAGCCGCAGCATCAGTTGTATCCAGCGCAGCTGCGTCAGTTTCAGCAGGGTGTAGGAGCCGAAAAGCCAGCCCAGGCTCAGGTAGATCAGCACTAGGCCCAGCAGCAAGAGCTGTTGATTTCCAACACTGTTTTGGCGCAGGCCGTTCACGGTTAACGCTGCGGCGATTAACCCAGCAGCGTCGAGACCTGCCGCGAGGGCAAGGGGAAGGCGGTGGCGGCCCCAGTTCATGCCATCGATACCTCGACCTCGCCAGGCGCCTCGGTGCCTTCGGCCCGATGTTGCGCGATGCCTCCAAGTGCAAATGCGGCGTGCACTGCCTGTAGAGCTGCTACCCCATCGGTTTCGGCTACGACGCAGCTGGTGCGGATCTCGCTGGTGGCGATCAGTTCGATGTTGATGCCTGCGTCAGCTAGGCAGCGGAACATGCGGGCCGCGGTGCCTGGGGTGAATGGCATACCAGCCCCTACTGCGCTGATTCGGGCTATGGCGGGCCCCTCTTCGAAGCTGGAGCCGGGCCATTGCCGCAGTAGGGGCGCGAGGGTCTGCTGCGCCCGCGTCAGCTCGTCGCGTTTGAGCACGAAGCTCATATCGCGGCTTGGCCCGGCGTGGGTGCGCTCGGATTGCACGATCGCGTCGAGGCTGATGCTGGCGTCGGCCAGGGTGCGGCAGACGGCCGCGGCGGTGCCGGGGCGATCGGGCAGGCGCCTCACTGCCACCTGGGCCTGATCGCGGTCGAGGGCAACGCCGCGAACAGCCGGATCCCCCTGATGGCAGGGCCTGGGATCGCGGCGCAGCTGCTGATCAGGCAGCTCGAAGGCTTCGGCAGCGGCCCGCAGGGCCCGATCCGCCTGGTCTCCAGCCACCAGGCAGCTCACCTTCACCTCGCTGGTGGCAATCAGGCGCAGGTTGATGCCTGAGCGGGCCAGGGTGTCGAACAGCCGGGCAGCCACCCCTGGCCTGCCCATGATCCCGGCGCCCGAGATGCTCAGCTTGGCCAAGCCGGCTTCGGCGCTCAGCTGGGCGCCGCCATCGTTGAGGGTTGCGCCCATGGCGGCCAGCACCTCGCTGCACACCAGCTGGGCCCGGTCGCATTCAGCGGCGGCCAGGGTGAAGGCGATGTCGTTCGAGCTGCCCTCGTGGGTGGCTTGCACGATCAGGTCCACGTTGAGGCCGGCGGCGCCGAGGGCCTCGAATAGCTGGGCTGCCACTCCGGGCCGGTCGGGCACGTGGGCGAGGGCCAGCACGGCCTGGTTTGTTAGGAGTTCGGCGCCATCCACCGGCTTACCCAGCTCCAGACCCTCATGGCCAATTGGCCTGGGGGCGCCGCTGGTGAGCAGGGTGCCGGCCTGCTCGCTCCAGCTGGAGCGCACCACTAGGGGCACGCCGTAGTTGCGGGCGATCTCAACCGCCCGCGGGTGCAGCACCGAAGCCCCCAGGCTGGCCAGCTCGAGCATTTCATCGCAGCTCACCTGGGCCATCAGTTGGGCGTCGGCCACCTTGCGGGGGTCGGTGGTCAGCACCCCGGGAACGTCGGTATAGATCTCGCAGGTATCGGCGCCCAGGGCTGCTGCCAGGGCCACCGCTGAGGTGTCGGAGCCCCCGCGGCCCAAGGTGGTGATCTCGGGGGTGCCGCCGGCGCCGCTGCTGGTGCCCTGGAAACCAGCCACCACCACCACCTGACCATCATTGAGCAGGCGCCGTAGCCGTTCGGTGCGGATCTCCAGGATGCGGGCGCGGCCATGGGCTGATTCGGTAACGATGCCCGCCTGGGTGCCTGTCATCGACACCGCCGGCACGCCCTCGGCGTGCAGTGCCATGGAAAGCAGGGCGATCGATACCTGTTCGCCGGTGGCTAGCAGCATGTCCAGCTCCCGCTGGGGTGGGTTGCTACTGATGGCGCGGGCTAGGCCGGTGAGCTGGTCGGTGGTGTGGCCCATCGCTGACACCACAATCACCAGCTCGTGGCCCTCCTCACGGCTGCGGGCTATGCGTCGGGCCACTGCCTGAATGCGCTCCACATCGGCCACCGAGGTGCCGCCAAACTTCTGAACCAGCAGGGCCATGGCGGGGTGCGGCGGTGGGCGTCAGTGAAAGAAGGACTAATTATCCGTCTTGATCCCTTAAGCGTTGAGCAGGAAGCCGTCGCGGAAGGCGTCGCCGGCATCACTGCCCCGCTTGAGGTCAGCCTCCACTGAGAGCAGCTGGCTGAGCAGGCGCAGGAAGACGGCGGGCTGGCGGCCGCGGATCTGCTTGCGCATCACGTAGATGCGTTTGGGATTGCCGATGCCGGCCGCTTTAGCGATCACCGCTACGTCGCTTTCACCTTGCTGGTCGAGCAGGGTGACCCAAAGCCAGCCGCGGATCTGGCTGCTGAGGGCGGCAACGATCCGCAGGGCCGGCTCGTTGGCCTCCAGCAGGGCATCGAGCCGGGCAATGGCGTCGGCTGGCTGGCCAGCCAGTAGGGCATCGCCCACGGCGAGGGAGCTGGTGGTTTGACCGCCCACCAGGGCCTGCACGGCGGTGAGGGTGATGGGATTGGCGTAGAGGCTGAGCTTTTCAAGCTCGCTGGCGAGGCGGGCGCTGTCGTTGCCGATGGCATCGGAAAGGGCTGCCGCTGCGGCTGGCTCCAGCTTCAGCCCCAGCTCCCGGGCCGTGCGGCTCACCAGCTCCACCTGGCCGGCGCCGTCCCAGATGGCTGGCAGGGCAAAGCTTTGCTCGCTGGCCTGGCCAGCCTTCACCAGCTTCTGCAGGGCTTTGGTGGTGCGCAGCCGGGCATCCGGCTTGCCGGAACTCACCAGCACCAGATGGCAGCCATCCGCCACCTGGGCCAGGGCGGCTTCGAAACGCTCGGCCAGTTCAGCTGGGCACTGGCTGCAAAACGGACTGCGTTGCAGCACCACCATGCGGCTGCCGGCGCCAAAGGGCGGCGTGCGGGCCTCCTCGAGGGCCTGGGCCGCCTGGCCGGCGTCGTTGCCATCGAGGCGGCTGAGGTTGATGGTGGCCCAGCTGGGATCCACCTGCGCCTGCACCAGCGCTTCGACGGCACGGTTGCGGGCAGCCTCGTCGTCGCCCCAGAGCAGGTGAATGGGCATGGGTGGTGTGCGGTGCTCAGATCCGCAGGGCGCTGAGCAGAGGATGGAGCTCAGTCTGGGCCAGGGCCGGATGGTCAGTGACCAGCACCACTGCGCCTGACTGGATCGCAGTACAAGTTGTACAAAATTAAGGACAGCTCTGCTGGTGTGATTGATGCACCGCTCAGAAACGGTTCAACAAAAATGGTTCAACAGAATTGGGTCAAGAGAAATGCGCCATGAGAAATGGATCGGACCATGAGTAATGCTGAAACTGCGGCTCTTGGCGGAGTGCCTTCCCTGGATCACCCGATTTTTAGTGAGAGCTTGCGGCTGATCCGGCAGATGCCGGGGATGGCGGCGTCGCTGGCGCCGCTTAGCCCCCTGCAGCAGGACGTGCTGCTGCGCCTGATTCACAGCAGCGGTGATCCGGGTTTGGCGGCTGATCTGGTTTGTCCCGCTAACGCCTGCGGCGCTGGCTTGGCGGCGTTAGCTGCGGGGGTGCCGATCCTCACGGACACGGCAATGGCGGCCGCGGCGGTGGCGCCGATGGCGCGGCGCACCTTCGCCAATCCTGTGCGCAGCGTGCTGGATTGGACGCCTGAGCAGGCGCCGGCGGGCTCCACGCGCACGGCCGCCGGCATGGCGGCGGCGCTGGTCGGGCAGGGCCAGCCTGGCGTGGTGTTGATCGGCAGCGCCCCCACGGCCCTGGAGGTGTTGCTCGAGCTGGTGGCAGCGGGAAGCGTGCCGGCACCAGCCCTGGTGATCGGCATGCCGGTGGGGTTTGTGGGGGTGGCGGAGAGCAAGCGTCACCTGGCTGAGAGTGGCCTGGTGCATATGCGGCTCGAGGGCTCCAAAGGCGGAGCCGGACTGGTGGCAGCGGCCTGCAACGCCCTGCTGCGGGCTGCCTGGCTTCAGGCGGCGAGCGCGCCGTCGGCCCCGCTGGGTTCGTCTTGATCCACTTGTATGACGCTGTTGGCTTCGATGCGGCCCAGCACCTGGCGGGCGCGCAGCACCACCGCGGCGGGAACGCCGGCTAGGCGGGCGGCCTCGATGCCATAGCTGCGGCTGGCGCCGCCGGGGGCTACCTGGTGCAGGAATATCAGGGCGTCGCCGGTTTCCTGCACCAGCACCTGGGCATTGGCGACGTTGGCCAGCTGGCCGGCCAGGGCGTTGAGTTCGTGGTAATGGGTGGCGAAGATCGAGCGGGCACCGATGCCGCCGCGCTCGGCCGGCGTGGCCAGGTGCTCGGCCACGGCCCAGGCGATCGAGAGGCCATCGAAGGTGGCGGTGCCGCGGCCGATCTCATCGAGCAGCACCAGGGAGCGCTCGCTGGCGTGGTGAAGGATGTTGGCGGTTTCGGCCATCTCCACCATGAAGGTGGACTGGCCGGCGGCCAGGTCGTCGCCGGCGCCGACGCGGGTGAACAGGCGATCGGCGATGCCGAGGCGGGCCGAGGTGGCTGGGATCCAGCTGCCCATTTGGGCCATCAGTTGCAGCAAGCCGGTTTGGCGCAGGTAACAGCTCTTGCCGCTGGCGTTGGGGCCGGTGAGGATGATCAGGTCGGGGCGGGGGGCGGCCTCGGGGATGGCACCAAGAACCACGCTGTTGGCGGTGAAGGGCTCTTCCGCCAGCAGTTGCTCCACCACCGGGTGGCGGCCGGCTTCGATCTGCAGCAGGCGGGCCTCGGGACCGGCGGGATCGGTGATCTCGGGGCAGCAATAGCCGCCGGTGGCGGCCACCTCGGCCAGTGAGGCGATCCCATCAAGCTCGGCCACCAGGCGCGCAGCTGTGCGGATGGCGGCGGCCTGCTCGCCGACCTGGATGCGCAGGGCGCAGAACAGTTCGTATTCGCGCTGGGCGGCGCGGGCCTTGAGCTGCTGGATGGCGCCCTCGCGGTTGCGCAGGGCTGGGGTGACGAAGCGCTCCTCGTTGGCCAGGGTTTGGCGGCGGATCCAGTGCTCCGGCACCGCCGCCGCCTTGGCCTTCGACACCGCCAGGAAGTAGCCGAAGGTGCGGTGGTATTGGAGTTTGAGGCTGGTGAGGCCGCTGAGCCGGCGCTCCTCCGATTCCTGCTGGGCCAGCCAGGTGTCCTGGTCGTCGAGCTGGTTGCGCAGCTCATCGAGGGCCGGATCAACGCCGTCGTGGAACAGGCCGCCCTCGGTGAGCGATAGGGGTGGGGTGTCGAGCAGGGCGTGGCGCAGCTCGCCGGCCAGGCTTTCAAGCTCGGGCCAGGGGCGGGCCAGGGCCTGCAGCGGGGCGCTGGTGGCGTTGGTGAGCTGGGCGGCCAGCTGGGGTAGGCGTTCGAGACCTTCTGCCAATGCCACCAGATCCCGGGCCGAGGCGCTGCCGGCGCCGGCGCGGCCGGCCAGGCGCTCCAGGTCGCCCATCGGACGCAGCAGCCGGCGCAGGGCCAGCCGCAGTCCGCGATCGGCCACCAGCTCACTGACGCCGCCCTGGCGCTCGAGGATCGCCGCGCGCTCCACCAGCGGCGCCTGAAGCCAGCGGCGCAGGCAGCGGCCGCCCATGGCGGTGTGGGTGCGGTCGAGCGCCCAGAGCAGGGAGCCGTGGACACTGCCGCCCAGCTGGGTTTTGGTGAGTTCCAGGTTGCGGCGGGTTGCGGCGTCGAGCACCAACTGGTCGCCGGCCTGCCAGGTGGTGGGGGGATCCAGCGGCACCCGGGCTTGGCTGGTGTCGTCGAGGTAAGCCACCAGGCCGCCCGCCGCGCGCAGGGCTAGCGGCGCTTCGCCGAGCCCCAGGCCATCAAGGCTGGCCAGGCCGAAGCGCTGCTTGAGGGTGGCGGAGGCTTCCGGCGCCTCAAAGGGGGTGCGGGGCAGGGGGGTGAGCCGCAGGGCCTCGGGGCACCAGGTGGGGCAGGGGGTGGCGCTGGCACTTGCGGTGGCAGTGGCGCCGGGCCAGAGCACTTCGGCGGCTTCCACCTGCAGCAGCTCCTGGTGCAAGCCGGCACTACCGCTCCGCTCGGTGACCCGGAATTCACCGGTGCTGACATCGGCCACCGCCAGGCCCCAGCACGCGCCCTCCATCACCACGGCGCAAAGCCAGTTGTTGAGGCGGGCCGCCAGCAGGCCCTCTTCAAGCACCGTGCCGGGGGTGAGCACCCGGGTGATGCCGCGCTTTAGCAGTTCGCCTTTAGCCGGGGTGCTTTCCAGCTGGTCGCAGAGGGCGACGCTGAGGCCGCGGCGCACCAGCTCAGCGCAGTAGCGCTCGGCGGCATGGTGGGGGATGCCCGCCATCGGCACTCGCCCGACAGCTTTGCCGCCCTCCTTGCCGGTGAGGGTGAGCTCCAGCAGGCGCGAGAGGGTGATGGCGTCTTCAAAGAAGCACTCGAAGAAGTCGCCGAGGCGGTAGAGCAGCACCCGATCGGGATGGGCGGCCTTGAGCTCCACGTAGTGACGCAGCATCGGCGTCAACTGCTCTGGTGCCACCAGGCCGTGGTGGTGCCAGGGGGGCAGGTCGGAGTCGGGGCTTGAGCTTGCTGTGGTTGCGGCCGGCGGGGCAGCTGGGGCGGCTTGGCGCTGACGGCTGCGGGGCCGGGTTGGGCCGGGTGCGGGCTGGGGCTCTTCGGCCAGGCCCAGGGCGGCGGTGAGCGAAAGCTGTTGTTCGGCTTCCGCGGCCACGGCCCTTTCCTGGTGAGGTTGGATCGTAGGTCGACTTGCCGGTGGCTTCATGTTGTGAAGCGGTGCCCCGGCTGACCTGGGTCTGCGTGTGAGAATCTCGCAACTGATTGGCGTGTAGCCGCTGCTAATCCATGCAGATCCTCAACACCCTCACCGTTTTGGCTCTGGTGGTGCTGTCGTTCGCCTTGATTGTGGCGGTGCCGGTGCTTTACGCCAGCAGTGAAGATTCAGGTCGCTCCAATCGCCTGATCCTGCTTGGCGGCCTCGCCTGGGTGGCCCTGGTGCTGCTCAACTGGGGCATGAGCATCTTTGTGGTCTGAAGCGTGGCGATTTTTGAAGGTCGGTTCACCGATACGGCTGGTCTGCGTATCGCGGTCGTGGTTGCCCGTTTTAATGACCTGGTGACCGGCAAGCTGCTGAGCGGCTGCCTCGACTGCCTCTTGCGCCACGGTGTCGACACCAGTGATGCCAGTGCCCAGCTGGATGTGGCCTGGGTGCCCGGCAGCTTTGAGATCCCCCTGGTGGCCCAGCGCCTGGCGGCCAGCGGTCGTTATCAGGTGGTGATCACCCTGGGGGCCGTCATTCGTGGCGACACCCCCCATTTCGACGTGGTGGTGGCCGAGGTGAGCAAAGGCGTGGCTGCCGTGGCCCGCGACACCGGCGTGCCCGTGATCTTTGGGGTACTCACCACCGACACCCTGCAGCAGGCCTTAGAGCGGGCCGGCATCAAGAGCAACCTGGGCTGGAATTACGGCCTGCAGGCCCTAGAGATGGGCAGCTTGATGGCGGCTATTCCCGACTAAAGGTGCCGGGTCGAAGGTGCTTGGTTTGGTGGTGCTAGTACGCGGGTGCAGTGTCCGTAAGTGGCGGGTAGTTGGTTTCGGCTGGCTGGGTTTCCGCTGACTGTGGGAATGCTGGTGGAGCTGTTTCGACGCTATGCGGGAGGTTGTACAGCTGTACAACTTCTTTGACAGTGCCCATCAGCGCAACCCTTCCTTCGCCCCCGCCGCCGCCATGACCACGGTTCCGCTTGCTCAGGCTCGCCAGCAGTTGTCCGGCTTGCTCGATCGCATACAAGCTGGTGAGTGCGTGGTGATCAGTCGCTACGGCAAACCGGTGGCGCGGCTGATTCCTGAGCTATCAGGCCAGGCTGGAGCGGAGCTTTGGCTTGAGCGCTTACGTCGTCTGCACCAGGAGGCGGGCCATGGAGCCGTTTGAACCGTGGCGGCGCATGGGCAGCCATGGCCGGCTGCTCGATGTTTCTTTGTTGCGGGCATTGCTGCTGCCGGGGCCAAAGAGTGCTGCTGCTCTGAATTGGTTGGAGCGGGTGGGGGAGGGGCTGCTGAGGGTGAGTGCGTGGAGTGTGATGGAGCTCGAGGGGGAGCTCGATAGCCAGGCCGCGCAACGGTTGCTAGATGGCTTTTTGGCGGAACGTTGCCCGGTGGTTTGTTTTGAGCCAGACGACTTTGCGATGGTGCGCCACCGCCAGCGCTACAGGCCTGGCATTGCAGCCCTGCCCCTTTTGCTTCAGCTCCAGCTTGCCTATCGCCTGGGCCTGTTGCCGGCGACCCTCGATCGGGATCTAGCTGAGGCTGCTGGCGCGCTTTCCTATCCGGTCGAAACCCCTGAGCTCCCTGAAACTCCTTGTTTCACCAGTAGGGCCTGGGGGGCTGCATCGCGGAAGCCCAGCTGCTGATAAAAGCCAGCACTGTTGGTGGTCATCAAATAAACGCGCTCAACGCCGCGCAGGGCGGGGGCGGCCAGCAGGGCCTCCACCACCCGGCGGCCCAGGCCTTGGCCGTGCAGGTCGCCGGCTACCACCACATCCCAGAGCACGGCGCGATAGATCCCATCGCTGCTGGCCCGGCCGAAGCCCACTAGGCGCTTGCCATGCCACAAGCTCACCACCACGGCGCTGCCAGCCAGCAGGCGGCGCAGCTGCCCGTGGCTGCGCTGCTGGGCCCAGAAGGCGTGCTTGTTGAACAGGCGCTGCAGCTTCCACAGGCCCCGGGTAGGGCGCAGGCCTGGCCCAAAGCCAAACCAGCGCATGCCAGGGGCACCAGGGGCGTGGATTAGGAGGCGCAGTGCTGCCATGGCAGCATTCTCCCAGCGGAGCGTTCCCTGTGACCCGTAAGGGAATAATTTTGGCCGGAGGCAGCGGCACTCGGCTGCATCCGATCACGCAGGCGGTAAGTAAGCAGCTGCTGCCGGTGTACGACAAGCCGATGATCTATTACCCGCTCAGCACGTTGATGCTGGCGGGGATTCGGGAGGTGCTGATTATCACTACCCCCCAGGATCAGCCGGCCTTTGAGCGCCTGCTGGGTGACGGTTCTCGCTGGGGCATGACGATCGCCTACGCCGAGCAGCCCAGCCCGGACGGGTTGGCCCAGGCCTTTCTGATTGGCGACGATTTTCTGGACGGTGCGGCGGCGGCCCTTGTGCTCGGCGACAACCTTTTCCACGGCCATGATTTGATTCCCCAGCTCCAGGCCTGCAATGGCCCAGCTGAGGGAGCCACGGTGTTTGCTTATCCAGTGCGGGATCCGGAGCGCTACGGGGTGGTGGAGTTTGCCGCGGAT
>NZ_JAGQCO010000035.1:0-23641 GCF_024346235.1 Cyanobium sp. BA5m-21 | reverse complement strand
GGCACCACCTTCAATTTCGTGTTCGAAGTGCAGATGGAGAAGCTGCAGGATACTGACCGCTTCTACTACCTCACTCGCCTCGCTAATCTGAACCTCACGGCTCAGTTGGAGAACAACAAGTTCGCCGACATGATCCATCGCAACACACCTGCCGAGCACCTGCCTGGCAACGTGTTCAAGGCGATGGATTACACGCTGGAAGTGGATCAGTCCCTCCAATTCAATCAAGGTCTAGGCTCTGCTGATCCGCAGGGTACGGTCAACGGCCTCGATCCCTTCCAGGCTGCGATGACCGGCGACCAGAAGGTGATTCGCGGCGACCTGGATGGAGATCTCGACAATGATCTGCTCCAGTTTGTTGGCGGCGAGCATGTGGTGCTTGGTGGCACGGATGAAGCCGACAAACTGATCGGCGGCGACGGCGACGACACCCTCTGGGGTGACGGCGGCAACGACAACCTCGAAGGTGGTATCGGCAACGACTTCATCTTCGGCGGTGAGGGCAGCGATGTGATCACCGACACCTTCGGTGACGACGAGATTCGCTCCAACGCTGGTGACGACGTTGTTAACGGTGGCCCCGGCCTCAACCTGATCATCACCGACCTCGGCAGCGATGTGGTGATTGGTGGTCCAGATGATGAGGAGTTCCTGCTCGGCCAGGGCAACGACTTCGCTGATGGTGGTGCCGGTGTTGAAATGATTATCGGTGGAGAGGGTAACGACTGGCTCGAGTCCGGTCTGGAAAACGGTCTGCTGCTGGGCGACAACGGCGACCTCATTCAGGGCATTCCCACCAAGCGCAGTGTTAATAGCCCGGTCATTGGTCACGACGTGACCTATAACACCGGTGGTAACACTGATCATGACGCCGAAACTGGCGACGACGTGATGGTGGGTGGCCTCGGTACCGATAAGTTCTTTGGCCAGCTCGGCTTCGACTGGGCAACCCATAAGGATGATCCCTACGGCATCTATGCCGATATGGATGTTCGGACATTGATTGTTCCTCTGGCTGCCGGTTCTCCAGGCGCCTCGATGGACAAATATCAACTCACTGAGGCCGTCTCTGGTTCTGCTTACAACGACTACATTCGCGGTACTAGCACTCCAGCAGGTGGTGATCACGTCCTGCTTGACGCGAATGTCAACCTGATCAATGGCCTGGACGCACTCCTGGCTCGCGTTAATGAGGCTGGCGCTATTCGCTTCAGCACGGGCGAAATCCTAATCGGTGGCCGCGGCAGCGACCTGATCGAGGGCCGCGGCGGCGATGATCTGATCGAGGGTGACAGCTTCCTGGATGTGAAGATCCAGGTGACTCCCACCGTGGGATCTCCCTATCTCGTCAGCCGGCTCGCAGAGATTCAGCAGCGGCTGTTCAGCCGTGAAATCCTGCCCAGCCAGCTCAGCATCTGGCGTGAGATCAAGAACAGCAGCAGCGCCTCTGACGTTGACGTTGTTCAGTTCAGTGGAAACCGCGCTGACTACATCATTGAGGGCTACAACGCCGCCACTGGTGTTGCCGCTGACCTCGATGCTGACGGCTGGATTTCCATCACTGACAACCAGGTCAACCCCACCGATGGTGTGGACCGTGTGAAGGCGGTGGAGCGTGCGCTGTTCAACGATGGCAGCATCAAGATCGCTCAGCATGCCAACCGCATGGCTGAAGGCCGCGTCTCCCTAAGTGTTGATGGTGTCGCAGCCGTTGACGGCACGGTGACTGTGGCTGTTGGTCAAGTGCTCGCGGCCTCCTCCGAAGTTCTTCGGGACTGGGATGAGCGCTCCGCTACCAATCCCCTCTTTGCAGTTACCGCTCCTGTGGAGTACACCTGGCAGGTTGAGACGGCCCCAGGCTCAGGCATCTTCACGGATATCCAGACCACCTTCAACGTCACCACCTCGCCGCTTCGTGGTCCCTCCTTCACGGTGACGAATCAAGAAGCCGGCCTCGCCATCCGCGTGATGGGCCGCTTCACCGACGCCGCCGGCGCGATCGAAACCGCGTTCTCCAATGCCTATACCGCTGATCCGGTGAACGGTGCTTCCAGCGCCACCGGCCTGGTGGTGAGCGACAGCACCCCCACCCAAACCCAGCAGGTCACGGTGCAGGGCCAGGACACCATCAGCGACCCCAACGGCATGCCTGCCAGCCCGGTGTTCACCTACCAGTGGCAGCAGCGCCTGGCCACCAGCACCGATGCCAACGCCTGGACCAACATCACCGGCGCCACCGGCGTGAACTTCACGCCCGGCAATGACCAGGTGAACAATGCCCTACGGGTCGCGGTGAGCTTCACCGACCGCGATGGCTTCGCCAACTCCCTGTTCACCACCGCCACCAATGGCACCGGTGACAGCATCACCGGCACCTTCTTTGCCAACACCCTCACCGGCACCGCCTATGCCGATAACCTCAGCGGCGGCGGAGGAAATGACACCGTCAACGGCAACGCCGGCAACGATGTCATCACCTGGGGTGTTGGCAACCCCATCTTCATCATCGCTCCGAACGGAGTCAGCGATGGCCGCGATGTGGTCGACGGTGGCCTCGGCACCCTCGACACCTTCGTGGTGAACGGCAACAGCCAGGCGGAGACCTACCGCGTCTATGCCCGCGCCAGCTTCCTGGCCGTCGCAGGCAATGGAACAGCTCCACTAAACGCCGGCACCGAGATCGTCATCACCCGCAACGGCACCAACAATGCCAGCGTGATCGCCGAACTGCGCGGTATTGAAGAGATCACCATCAACACCGGGGCCGGCAACGACACCGTGCTTGCTATCGGAAACTTCAATCCCACCAGCCTGGCCTTCAACACCATCACCGTCCAGGGGTCAGAAGACGACAACACTGTCGACATCTCGGCCCTCGAATCGGCCCACCGCATCCACTTCCTCACCCAGGGCGGCAACGATTACGTCGTCGGCAACCTTCGCCCGCAAGATGTCATCGACATCCCGACCGGTGCCAACCCAGACGACTACACCGCCACCGACAACAGTGACGGCACGGTGACCTTCTCCTCGCCGACCCACTCGGTGACGGTGACCACCGGCATGGACCAGCTTCCCCAGTTGGCGCCTGCTGTTGTTTATGAGCTGCCGGTGGCGAATCCAGGTACTGGCACGGCTGACGAAGATGAGGATGGCGGCACCACCCCTGGGGATCAAGCCGCCAACACCAACGAGGACGCCGAGGACGGCGACACCAATGAGGATGAGGCGCCCGAACCGACCGGCCCCGCGCTGCAGCTGGGTCTGAGCATCGTGAAGAACCCGGTGTTTGCCGGTGATTCCGAGACCGATATGGTGTTGCGCCGCTTCGGTACTGAGTTTGAGCAGGGCAGCAAGTTCTACCTGGCACTCACGGCAGCATCGCTGCGCAATGCATCGATCAACACGCTCGATCTGTCGGTGAACCTGGGCGAGACGTTCGGTGAGGTGTTTGAGCTGCTGCCAGCCGACTCCTCTGGAGCAGGACCCGCTATTCACTTCAACGACGCCATGGCGGTCCAACGCCGTGTGCAGGTGCTCAATGGTGAGAACGGTCCGACCATCCGCTTCGAGGGAGCCGGACTGGATGCACTGGCGAGCTCCGGTGCTGCCATTGCCGATACCACGGTTCTGGCTTACATCGAACTAGTGGCTCGCGGCGACATCGATGATCTGATCGAAGCTGCTCGGGTTGAGGATCAGTACGGCTTCATGAACGCTGAAACCTTCAGCGTGCCGATGCTGTTCACGGTGGATGCCAATGTGGATCATGTGGTGTTCAGCGATCTCGAATCGCTGCGCGACCTAGGCGGTGCTGATGTGCTGCTGAACCCTGAGCTGGAAGTCACGGCCCGTGCGGCCGAGGCGGTGCTGACCACGTCATCGATCTTCGATCTGGGCACTTACCGCGAGGTGGTGCAAGTTGGCGAGGGCTCTTACACCAACCTGGTGCGTAGCGGCGACACCATTCTCCAGGCGAGCAGCTGGCGCAACGATGGTGAATTCAGCTTCACCGACCTGCGGATCGAATCGATCAGCGATGCGGTGGCTGAGGTGAGTGCCAGCTTTAAGAGCACCGGCACCTCCGTGCCGCCCAGCCTGGGCTGGAGTGATCAGACTGGCCAGGGCGAGATGATGGAGGTGAGCACCAGCTTGCACATCATCGGTAAGGCCGGCAGCGTTGTGGACACCAGTGCGGTGGGCTACGCCCTGAGCGCCTATGGCAACTACGGGTGGAACACCACGCAGATGGAGCAGTTCCAGGTGAAGCATCTGGTGACCTACCAGGCCGACCTGAACTACGACGGTGCGGTGACGATGAAGGATCTTGCCTTCCTCAACGCCGGAGCGGCGATGGGCAACAAACCCCACGATGTGGATGCTGACTTCGACGGCAGCATCGACATGAGGGACCTGGCGGTGATCGATGAGGACTGGGGTAAGAGCCTGCATAGTGGCGATGACAAGTTCCTGGGCAGCGATTCCATCACGATGGATGAGCTGTTCCGCCAGAACGGCCGCCGCTGGGATAGCAGTGCCTTTGAAGAGCAGAATGCGATCGAGGCCGATGAAGCGGGCTCGGCGTACGTGAACGTGCTTACGGACGAGTCCAGCGGTCTGATCAGCGCTGCGGGTCTCGCCTCCTCAGTGGTGACGCAGTGGGAAGAGCAGCACAGCCAGCAGTACGCGCTGACGAACGTCTGATCTGCTGATGGCCGATCAGCGGCAGCCCAAGCCCCGGGATCACCCGGGGCTTTTTTTTGCGTTTTCATCATTTTGCGGGCGCCAGTGTGCAGTCCATGTCGTTGCGGTTGCCAGGCTTCCATGAGTACCTTCTGCCGCCATCAGTGGCATGAGGTCATGCGAGGCCCTCGCGCTTGACTCTTGTTTCGAGGACCCTCACGTTCAGCGAGAAGGAGTTCCTCCAGCACATGCGCTCACGAACATTTGAGCTGCTGATAGCCCATTACCGGCAGCCCTGGCCCCGGCTCCCCCCCGGGGCTTTTGATCGTCAGTGCTGCGCGTAAATGCAATTACACTGCATGTATTTTTCGGGTGCTGATTGTTCCTTGCGGGTTGTTTCTGCTCTGTTGCCTCAAGCCTCCATAGCGCTGTCTTTATGGTTGTATCAAGCCGAACTGGCAGTTAATTAATCCTGTTTAGATTGCGCATTTCTGTCATGGAACCATTCACCTCTGCTGACCAATTGAGCATTCCTCCTCAGGCCCAGCCGGCCGATCCGACCCCCGGCGATGTGCTTTCTGTTGTTGACCCTGGTGTTCTCGCGCAACTCACCCCAAGCGATGCTCAGAATCTGCTGATGTTGGTGCGTGGCGAGCTGCCACCTGCACAGGGTGACGATGCGGCGCTGTCGCTTGGCGTACGTAACCTTTCGGGATTTGGTAATAACCAGATAGACCCTTCGCGTGCCTCCCTCGATGAGCCCTTCGTCCGTCTCACCCCTGCGCGTTTTGGTGAACTGAACCAGGAGACGAACTCGGCGAAGATCAACCCGATTTTCAAGGATCTGGATCCTCGCAGTATTTCCAACCTGATCGGTGCCCAGTCTGCAGACACACCGCCAAGTGAGCAGGCCAGTAACCTGTTCATGGCCTTCAGTCAGTACTTAGACCACGGCCTCGATTTCCTGCCCAAAGGTGGTAACGGAACCATCGCGATTGGCAATCAGATTCCCGGTGATGCCAACAATCCGGCCGACCTCACAAGAGGTACCATCCTGGGTTGGTCTGATGGCGTGCCGCTCTATCGCAATCAAGACACACCCTATGTCGATCAGAACCAGGCCTACGGTCCCATTGAGGTCGTCGGTCAGCTGCTGCGGTGCAGTGATGGGCACGGCGGATTCGGAGCTAAGCTGTTCACCTCAGACAAACCTGATCCTTCGGCGCTTGGGCATTTCCTTCTGCCCAATCTCCGGGAGTTGCTCGATCACCACCTGCAGGCTGGAAGCCGTTTCAGCACCGATCAGGGCGAGAAAACACTGATCGAGTATTATCCGGCTCTGTTGCTTGCTGGCGGCTACTATAACGCGGCTGTCGTCCAGCAGCTTGCCTCGAATGCCTTTGGTTCTGGCTATAACCTATTGATTGATGCCAATCCGGCGATCAATCTGCTGGATCATGTGATTTCTGGTGATGGACGTGCCAATGAGAATGTTGGCCTGACTGGCTTGCATACAATTTTTGCTCGCAATCATAATTATCACGCCGAGCAGCTGGAAGCTCTCTACGCCGATCAGGCGATCAGTGTGAGCCCTGAAGAGCTGTTCCAGGCTGCCAAGATCGTGAATGAAGCGGAGTATCAGCGCATCGTTTTTACGGAGTTTGCTCAGAAGGTGCTAGGTGGCCCTGGACTTCTAGGCGAGGGCAACCATGGCTTCAAGGATTACTCACCTGCGGCCGACGCCCAGATAAGTCTGGAGTTTCAGGCGATCGCCTACAGGCTTGGCCATACGATGATTCCCGAGGATTACTGGGTTCTCGACGCCAATGGCAATCCGCAGCCTCGGCCGCTGATCGGCCTTTTCCTCAATCCCACCAGTGATCCGTCTGCCTTCAGCGTGGATCACGATCGCAATCCCAACACGGCTCCACTCACCGGTCAGCCAGCCCTCGATGTTCTGGCTCGAATGGGCTATGTGCCTGCGCCTGGCTATGCCGAGCTGGGTACCGCATCGGTGCTTGGCGGTATTGCTCGGCAGCCTGCGGAAGAGGTGGACGGCAAGATGGTCGACGCCGTCCGTAACGATCTCGTTCGTGTTCGGGCCGACCTGTTTTCGGCGAACGTTGCCCGAGGCTGGGATCTGGGTATGGGGACCCTCAACCAGATCAAACAGGGTCTGCTGGCGTCCACCAGTCCCTATGTGACGGAGGCTGTCGGCTACGTGGGAGGCGCCAGCCTTGAGCCCTATGCCAGCTGGCAGGAGTTTCAGACCCGCAATGGCCTGAGTGATGACGTGCTGGGCCAGTTCCAGCAGGCTTATCCAGATCTTGTGCTGAGCGGCGAAGCCTGGGTCGACTTCCAGCGCTTCAATCCTGAGATCAATGCTCTGCAGGATGGTGATCAGTTCATCGTGCCGGGTATTGATCGCGTCGATGCCTGGGTCGGTGGCCTGGTGGAGCGGAAGGTCGGTGACGCCCTCGTGGGTCCAACCTTCTGGGTGATCCTGCATGAGCAACTGGATCGCCTCCAAGAGGCAGATCGCTTCTACTACATCCCGCGCCTTGAAAATCTCGACCTCTATGCCAATTTCGTCGAAGATTCCACCTTCGCCAAGATCCTGGCCCGTAACACCGGTCTTACCGACCTCCCGGAGCGGGTCTTCGATGTTGTAGCCGCCGCCCCTCCTGCTGATCAGCAAGCCGGTGATCAGCCTGCTGGTGATCAGCCTGCTGATGATGAGTTGGCTGGCGGTGCCGATCCGGATGCAGAGCAGGATCACCCCGCCAACACCAATGAGGACGCCGAGGACGGCGACACCAACGAGGACGCCGAGGACGGCGACACCAATGAGGATGAGGCGCCCGAACCGACCGGCCCCGCGCTGCAGCTGGGTCTGAGCATCGTGAAGAACCCGGTGTTTGCCGGTGATTCCGAGACCGATATGGTGTTGCGCCGCTTCGGTACTGAGTTTGAGCAGGGCAGCAAGTTCTACCTGGCACTCACGGCAGCATCGCTGCGCAATGCATCGATCAACACGCTCGATCTGTCGGTGAACCTGGGCGAGACGTTCGGTGAGGTGTTTGAGCTGCTGCCAGCCGACTCCTCTGGAGCAGGACCCGCTATTCACTTCAACGACGCCATGGCGGTCCAACGCCGTGTGCAGGTGCTCAATGGTGAGAACGGTCCGACCATCCGCTTCGAGGGAGCCGGACTGGATGCACTGGCGAGCTCCGGTGCTGCCATTGCCGATACCACGGTTCTGGCTTACATCGAACTAGTGGCTCGCGGCGACATCGATGATCTGATCGAAGCTGCTCGGGTTGAGGATCAGTACGGCTTCATGAACGCTGAAACCTTCAGCGTGCCGATGCTGTTCACGGTGGATGCCAATGTGGATCATGTGGTGTTCAGCGATCTCGAATCGCTGCGCGACCTAGGCGGTGCTGATGTGCTGCTGAACCCTGAGCTGGAAGTCACGGCCCGTGCGGCCGAGGCGGTGCTGACCACGTCATCGATCTTCGATCTGGGCACTTACCGCGAGGTGGTGCAAGTTGGCGAGGGCTCTTACACCAACCTGGTGCGTAGCGGCGACACCATTCTCCAGGCGAGCAGCTGGCGCAACGATGGTGAATTCAGCTTCACCGACCTGCGGATCGAATCGATCAGCGATGCGGTGGCTGAGGTGAGTGCCAGCTTTAAGAGCACCGGCACCTCCGTGCCGCCCAGCCTGGGCTGGAGTGATCAGACTGGCCAGGGCGAGATGATGGAGGTGAGCACCAGCTTGCACATCATCGGTAAGGCCGGCAGCGTTGTGGACACCAGTGCGGTGGGCTACGCCCTGAGCGCCTATGGCAACTACGGGTGGAACACCACGCAGATGGAGCAGTTCCAGGTGAAGCATCTGGTGACCTACCAGGCCGACCTGAACTACGACGGTGCGGTGACGATGAAGGATCTTGCCTTCCTCAACGCCGGAGCGGCGATGGGCAACAAACCCCACGATGTGGATGCTGACTTCGACGGCAGCATCGACATGAGGGACCTGGCGGTGATCGATGAGGACTGGGGTAAGAGCCTGCATAGTGGCGATGACAAGTTCCTGGGCAGCGATTCCATCACGATGGATGAGCTGTTCCGCCAGAACGGCCGCCGCTGGGATAGCAGTGCCTTTGAAGAGCAGAATGCGATCGAGGCCGATGAAGCGGGCTCGGCGTACGTGAACGTGCTTACGGACGAGTCCAGCGGTCTGATCAGCGCTGCGGGTCTCGCCTCCTCAGTGGTGACGCAGTGGGAAGAGCAGCACAGCCAGCAGTACGCGCTGACGAACGTCTGATCTGCTGATGGCCGATCAGCGGCAGCCCAAGCCCCGGGATCACCCGGGGCTTTTTTTTGCGTTTTCATCATTTTGCGGGCGCCAGTGTGCCCAAAACGTCGCTGTGGCTCCCGCTTGTCCAAGCAAGCCTCCTGCCGGACATCATGGGGGTTGAGGTCCAGCAGTGGCCTCGCAGGTGACGTTCGCATTGATGGCTCCCACTTCAATCGAAAAGGACTTCCTCGTCGGCCAGTGGTCTGTTCCTCTGGAGCAGGACCCGCTGTCTTTCGGGTTCTTGAGCCAGCCCGTGCTGGCGGCCACGGACCCCCTTGCTCAGCTCGGCGTTGCTGCGGAACCCCTCAATCTCCCGTTGGCAGAAGTGTCTGCCAGTGGCCTCGACTGGGCGCGCATTGATGCTGCCGTTGCCAGCCTCAACGGCCAGCACGGCAGCGCTGTCTTTCAGGGCAGCACAGATCTGGATCTGGCCGACTATTCCACTTTGGTGGATCTGGATCAGCTGACGGGGCTGACCGTTGTGGACGAGCCCCACCTGCTGCCCTCCACGCTGCTGGAGGCCAACCCGCCTCCACTGCTGTGGGATGCCTTCAACAGCGATCAGCTGCTGGTTCGTAAGGGCAGCGGCGACATCGACCTGCTGGCGGGCCTGGAGGCACTGCGGCTCGGTGATGGCGATGATGCCATCGTTCTCCTGCACGGCCAGCCAGATCAGCTCTGGATCGATACCGGTGCCGGCGTTGATACGGCCACGGTGCATGCCAGTGAGGCTCCGCTGATCGACCAGTGGCGTGGGCTGGAGCAGCTCAGCTGGCAGGCTGTCGATGGCGCTGGCGTTCCCCTGGCTCCCCTCAGCCAGCTGGGCGCTGATCACCGTTTTGTTCTGGACGAGGATCAGCCCTTCAGCCTGGCGCTGTCGGATCTGTTTCCTCTGGATGGGCAGCTGGTGTCTCTGCAGCTCCAGCCGCTCACCACGGGGTCGGTTGATTGGCTGGCAATGGAGCAGCGCCGCCCCGATGCCACCCTGGCTGAACGGCTGGTGATCGAGACCCTCTTCCGCGATGGAGGGGGTCACCTGCTCAGCCCTGAGGATATCGCCGCCCTGCAGCCTGGCAGCCTGGTTCAGGCTGATCTAGTGGTCACCGACACCCGTGCTGATGGTGCCGGGTTGATCGGTTTGGATCTCGATCTGCAGTGGGATCCGGCTGCCCTGAACCTGCAGAAGGTCACCCTCGACCCCAGCCTGCCCCTGTTCCGGGACAGTGGTGATCTTGATCTTGCCGCCGGCCGCCTCAGCGGCCTGGGGGCCGCGGCACTGCCTAGTTCTGGGACAGGGTCCGTGCTGGGGGATGGCCTGCGCGATCTGTTCGCGAGTTTGGTATTCGCGGTGGGCAGCATCGGGCCTGAGGGGCTGAATCTGCAGATCAGCCCCAACAAACTGCCCACCAGTCGCAATCTGCCCCTTGATCCCGCCCGTGTGCTGGCGGTGGGCAGTGATCCAGCGCTGATTCCGGTGATCCATGGCCTGGCCGACCAGGGCCAGGTGGGTGAGCAGCGCTTCCTGGCGGAAGGCCTCTACGCCGACGGACGCCGCTGGCAGCAGCAGCTCAGCCTGGTGATCAACAACGTCAACGACGCCCCCGAAGTCCTGGCGGCCCCGCCGCTCACCGCTCTGGAGGACCAGCCTCTGCAGCTCGATCTGAGCGCCTTCTTCCGCGATCAGGATCTCGGGGTGGGCGATCGGCTCAGCTTCCGGCTGCTTGATGCTCAGTCGGATTGGCTGGTCCTGGATGCGACCACCGGTGTGCTAGGAGGCAATCCCGACCAGGCCCAGGTGGGCAGCTGGCTGCTGCAGGTGGAAGCCCGTGATCAGAGCGGTGCCAGCGCGGTTCAGACCATTTCCCTGCGCATCGAGAACGTCAACGACGCCCCGCAGTGGAGTGGCGAGGAGCTGCCGCTGATCCTGCTGCGAGAGCAGCGAGAGTTCAGCATCACCCTGCCGACGGATCTGTTCGGCGATCAGGATTCCGGCGACAGCCTCAACTACAGCCTCGATCTCGAAGGACACCCTGACCTGGCCAGCTGGCTGCGGATTGATCCCTTCACGGGCCTGCTCAGCGGTGTTGCGCCCCTTGCCGGCGCGGATCCCGTCAGCCTCACCCTCAGTGCCACAGACCGCGATGGTCTCCTCGCCAGCACCCGCCTGCAACTTCAGGTGGTGGATCAGACCTTCAACAGAGCGCCGTATCAGGTGGGTGAGCTGCCGCAGCAGCGCACCATCCGTGAGGGAGAGAGCCTGAGCTTTGACCTCCCCTCCCTGTTCCGTGATGACGATCGACTGATCGGCGATCGACTCCGTTTCGAGGTGCAGGCACCCGATTGGCTGAGCTTCGATCCTCAGACGGGGCGCGTCAGCGGCTTGGCCGATAACGCCGCTGTTGGCACGCACACCGTCAGCTTTCGTGCTCTGGATCGTGATGGTGCCGTAGCAGCAAGCACCTTCCAGCTCACGGTGCAAAACGTGAATCAGGCGCCTAATCGCCTCGTTCCGGCGAGCGAGGGGCGTCTGCTGCAGGTCGGCTCGCGCTTCCAACTGGATCTCGACTCGATATTTAGTGATATCGATGTCCGCCATGGCGACGCACTCAGCTACAGCCTGAAGGCCCGCAGCACCTCCAGCTTGGGTATACCCGACTGGCTCAGCTGGAATTCGGCGACCGGTGAACTCAGCCTCAGCCCTGGCACTGATGATCGCGGCTTGCTCAGCCTCCAGTTCATCGCCGCCGACCGCAGCGGCCTGACCAGCACGTATCAGCTTGATCTCGGCATCACGGCTGCCGATGGGCTGGTGGAGGTCAACCAGGTCCTGCAAGACCTTCGACTTAAGCCCGGCCAGTCCAGCGTTGTGGAGATCGCTGACGCCTTCCTGCAGCTCAGAGGTGGTCAGCTCGATTACAGCTTCGAATTGCTGCGTCGCGGCATCGACGGCAGTCTCACACCGGTGAGCGCCGATCAGGCCGGCTGGATCACCCTGTTGGATAGAGGCGCCCAATCTCCGCAGCGATCGGAGCGGATCACCGTGGAGCCGGTTCTGCGGCTGCTGGAGACCGGTGAGCTGATCAGCGCGGCTGATCTTGCCAACCTGCGGGCCGGTACAGGTGTTCAGCTCGCCATCAGCGTGGCCGATCTGCGCAGCGCCAGCACCTCACCTGGGGTGATCGGTATCGATCTCGATCTGGAATGGCAGGGGCTGACCCTCTCGCCGGATCAGCCAGCTGATCTCCGCCAGGCCATTAGCGATCTGTTCCCGCTGTTCCGCAGCGCCGATCTCACCGGTCTCGGCCAGCAACGGCTGCGCTTCAGCGCCGCCAGCCTGCCGGCAATGGGCCTGGGCCAGGCCCTGGGCGATCAACCCGGTGAATCCTTCCTCACCCTCAACTTCCGACTCGACGACCCTGGCCGTCCCGTTCGCATTGATCTCACCCTCAAGGACGAGAAGCAGGGTGGACTGGGCCTGGGGCTTGCCGATGGCAGCACTGACGATGGAGTGCTGAACCTGCTCGATCTGAGCAGCACTCCCCTGTTCGAGTTGCGTTTCGATCCAGGCGTTGAGCAGCTCGGCAACTACGCCGTGCGGCTTCAGGCACAAGGCTCAGATGGCGATGCCGTCAGCCAGATCTTCCGCTTGAACGTGGGTAGCGACAAGAACGTGGCCCCGGCCCTGGCTGCCAGGCCTGGGAGCCTGGCTCTGAACGACAGCACCGTGGAGCGCTACGCACTTGACAGCCTGTTCCGTGATTCCGATGGAGATGCCCTGCGGTACAGCCTCCGATTCAGCGGTGTGGATCAGGACCAGGAACGCCTACTGAGCGAGGCGATTCGGGTCGTCTACAGCGAGGGGCGTGCGCTTCTGGAATGCGCCATCCCAGGCCTGACGCAGCCCATCCAGGCGGCCATGACCATTGCCGCCAGCGATGGTCTCCAATCCGTCGCGCAGACCATTCAGCTGCGGCTCAATCCCCTTAGTGAGCTGGTTCCCCTCTATGTGAATCCCCATCACTCTTCAGTGCATGGCGGTCAGCTGGTGGGTCTGGCCGATCTGTTTGCGTCACCGTCCCTGCAGTTCGGTGACGACCAGGACAGTGTCGAGCTCGATCTGCGCTCCGATCAGCTCCTGACGCTGCGTCTCTCGGCGGCGTTCCGTCGACTGGCCGGGCTGAACGCCGAGCAGGCGGCTCAGCTGGAGAGCACTTGGCTGGCTGCGATGGCTGGAAACGACGACGCTGATCGGGAGTGGCGCATCCCGATCAGCGAGCTGGCGAAACTGGTGTCCCGGGAGGCTGCAGCGTTTGATCTGAACTGGCTTGAGATCTTGGCTCCCGGTCAACCCAGTAGCACCGTGGCCATCGAGCTGGCCACGCGCAGCCGCGTTGAATCCGATGACGAAGGCGCCAGCTATGGCTTCAGCCAGAGTCCGTGGGAGCGGGCACTGCTGATGACCCGCTCGGAGGGGGCGCCTGATGTGGCCACGCCGGCGATGGAGCGACAACTGGCTGATCTGCTCAAGCGCAAGGGACGCAGCATCGCCGTCGACGATGACCTGGCAAAACTCGCGAATCTGGGCGCCTCCCACTTGCTGGCCTGGCGCAGCAAGGCGGATTTCCAGTCGGCGGTGGAGGGCACCCTTGAGGATGACCGCTCCGTGGTGATGCTGAGGGTTCGCTCATCCACCGATCCGGCTTCACAGAAGTTGTACAGCCAGGCGGAGGCCGCTTATCAGGTCCGGGAGTTGACTGTTCTTGCCAAGGACGACGACCGCTTCGCGGGTCTGGCCATGGACGCGGGATTGGAGGACGGGGCCGTGATGGCAATGCCATGGGATCCCCTGAGCTTCACTCTTCTCAAGGCGGCGGATGCCAATGCCTTTTTGGATGCAGATCCCTCGCGGCTCGGCACCCAGGTGGTGGTTGAACTGGATGTATCCGGTTCTGGCCTGCTGGAGGGCGAGTTCAATGCCTACCGCAAGTTCGTGGCGCCAGACACTGTGGCTGCAGCGGCACTGCAGGGGCTGGTTCTGCGGGATCTCGATGGACGGCCGATCACCCAGCCCGGTTGGTACGACTTCACCCAACGGTTCGATGCCGCTGGGCAGCCTGTGGGGGATGGCGCCCGCTTCGTGGTGCAGAGCATCGATGGCGAGCGGCGCATCAGCAAGATCTTGTTGACCCTGACGGATAACGGCTTCGGCGATAACAATCTCACCCTCGGCGTGATCGATGACCCGGGTGCCCCAGTGAAGATCACGGCTGCACCAATCACGCCTGCTCCGCTGCGAGCACAACCCCCTTCTCCGTCGCCGACGCCTGCGCCAAATCCTGCTTCCACTCCCCCTGTTGATGCCGTGAGTTCTGCCCCAGATGCAGCCGGCACAGACGCCGACGCGATTGGATCAAGTGGTGCGGGTGCCGATTACTCGGTCGCTGGGCCACAGGCTTCCGCTGGTGGTGGTGAGACAGCTCCGACTGGTGGCCGTCGCAATGGCTCCAATGACACCTCTCTCGATGGCGAGGACGCGACCGGCCGCCCCACGGGGCGCGGCCAAGCCCCCCTTGGTGCTGGCCAATCTGATCGGCCGGATCTGTCGTCGCCTGGGTCAGCATTCAGGCGCCAGCGCAATGGTGAGCCCGAGTCGGACAACCCGCTGCAGAGCCTGTTCAACCAGTTGATGGGCAAAGTTGGAGAACCATCCACCATCGTCGGCCTGATGATGGGGATGCTGGTCATGCCCAGTGGCGTGGAACGCGGGTTTCGCTCTCTGCTCGAGTCGGGTCTTGGCCGCTCTATCCAACTCCAGCGTCGCAACCCGGAGCTGGAGGCCGAGTGGCCGTTGTGCTTGCCACAGCGAGACGGGCATCCCATCCAGCTACAGCTTCGTCTGGTCCAGGGACGTCTGAGCCTCCTGTCTCAGCCGCTGATCTTCGACCCAACCGACCCAACCGACCCGGCTGGGTCCCGAAGCCCAGCCATGCTCGATCTGAACCAGGGGGGTGCTCTCTGGCAATTGCTTGGCTGTGCCAGCAGGCCCGGTGAGCTGATCGCCCAGATCAACCAGCGTTTGGATCAGTTGCTGCACGACCCCCTCGATGAGATAGATATCGTCTGGACTGCTTGGCTGGACGAGATCCGCAAGCAGTGCCGAGACGATGAAGATCCTCATGTCTGGAATAGTCTGGATATGTTGCGCCGTGATCTGGTAGCAGCCCAGGCTGTTGACCCTGGGCTTGCAGACGCTCTGATGTCGATGCAACTACTTGACTGCCATGTGAGACTTGGGGGCGGACTCCCTTGGTTGAGAAAGTCCTCCCAGTGAACCATCGCTTGATGCGGGATTCTCCTCTTGCCCATTTAGCTATTGGCGATAATATTTCAACTGAATAGCCTTAAAGCTTTCTGGAACCTTCTTCTTCGCCTGTGAGTGGTGCCACGGTTCTCTTTGCGCTAGAACAGGCTAGTGGCAGGGACCTGATCTCACTGCTGTTCCGCTTTGATATGGCCGAATCATTCGTTCGCCAGCTCAAGGAGCGGGAGGTGGTTTTTGCCCATGCTGATCTTTCCGACCCCGACCAGATCCATGCTGCTGCTCTTCAGCAGTACTGTGAAGAGAATGGCCTGACTACTCTCGAGGATCGTCAGCGCTGGTGCCTCGCCCATGGCATGACCAGTGAAGATCTGGTCTCCGAAGCCATCCACGCTTGGCGCCGGGCCGAGCTCCGCGAGCAGTTGGTGACGGCCTCTGGCGAAAGTCTGTATCTGCGGTACAAAGACAAACTAGATCGGGTTCTCTACGGTTTGATACGAGTTGCTGATTCCGGGCTTTGCCAAGAGCTCTTCTACGCCATCGAGGCCGGCGAGATCACCTTTGCTGAGGCTGCGACCCAGTACTCCAACGGGCCGGAAGCAAAGACACAGGGCATTGTTGGTCCTGTCGATCTCACGACCCCTCACCCCGAGGTGGCAGCGCGTTTGCGTACTGCCCAGGCTGGGCATCTGATCGGACCATTTCAGGCCGATGAATGGCATACGTTGATTCGTATGGAGTATCGCTTTGATAGCGAATACGATGACAATACCAAGCGTTTTCTTGAAGAGATTTGCTTCAAATCTCAGATTGGTACTGATATCCAGAGTGATCTACAAGCGCTGATCGGCTGGTTGAACAGCGGCAAGTCTTGAACCATGCAAATTTCTAATTCCCAGCTCGCGACCCTTGAGGCTTTGGCCAGCCAGCATGGTTGCCCCCGACGCGAGGTGCCGCCTGGCACCGTTCTGCAGACCCGTTCCGCCAGTCAAGAAATTCTGCTGATTCTCTCCGGCTCCTGTCGTGTGCTGGATCCCGCTCGTCATTTCGGCTCCCTCACCGTGATGCGTGTCGAAGCTCCCTACATCTGCGGTGCCCTTGCCCTCTTGGAAACGCAGTTGGTGGAGGAGGTGACCGCCTCCACCAACTGTGAGCTGATCGTGCTTGGTGTCACTCCATTGCCGGCAGACTTGGCGGCAGCGGTGAAGTCATTGCTGAATCAGGCGGTTTCTCCCAGTGAGCTACCTCTGCTGCATCATTTGGTGGCCACGGGTTCTCTGCCTGTGCCGCTGGATCAGCGAACCCCTGCGATTTACCAGCGACGCTGGCGTCTGGCAACCTCCTCGGATCTAGATGCCCCTACCGCGGGCCTGATCTATGCGGATCGGCCTGATCGGGGCTTCCGACATGGTCAGCTGATCAGCGCCGCAACCTTGCGCCAGTTTTGGTCCGACAGCGCCCTACCTCGGGTGCTCGTTTGGTCTGAGCTGGATGGAGAGCGAGCGGCCAGCATGCCAACTGCGATTGCTGGCCCAACTTCAGCCACACCACCATCGCTTCCTGCGCCAACCGCTTCACCGCCTGCACGACCATTGCCGGATTCTCTGGCGCCAGCCCTTGGCCTGCTTAGCAGCGCCACCGGCCAGGAGCTTGGCCGACGGTTCCGGGAGCTGGGCTATGCGCCGGTGAGTGGGCGCACCCCGGAAAAACGACAGGAGGCGGTGCTGGCGATGATCAGCCAGCATTTCTCTCTTCCCACTCGGCGAGACACCCTCCGCAAAGCTGGCACGTTTCTGGTGTCCAGTAAGGGTGGCCCCACCTTGGACAAGCTGATCACCGTGATTGATCAGCTCGGCCTGATTGGCCGGGTTGTCACCTGCCGTCCCGCTGATGCAAATCGGCTGCCCACCCCAGCCATTACTCTGGATGAGCATCAGCAGCCACGGCTGATAGTTGAAGCGTCGGCCCATGGTCTGCTGTGCCTGGATCCTGCCGCTGGCATCGAGCTTATTAATGTCGAGTCGCTGCTACCCAGCTCTGCCACCAATCTGCGCGTTGTGGTGGTTAGTGCGGGCTCGAATACCCCCAGGGCACGCTTTGGCCTGGGGTGGATGCTGCCCTATTTGAGTCAGTACAAGCTGCCGCTGCTGGAGGTGTTTATCGCCAGCTTCATCACCCAGCTCTTCGCTTTGGCGACACCCTTGCTGTTTCAGCAGATCATCGATCGGGTGATCGGGCAGGGTGCTTCGAGTGCACTCGGAGGTTTCGCTGTTCTGATGGTGTTGTTCATGCTGCTTGAGCTTGTCTTCAGCAGCCTGCGCACCTTTCAGTTCATGGAAATATCAAACCGCATTGATATAACGATTGGCTCGTCAATTATTTCGCGCTTGCTTCGTCTCAATGCTCGTTATTTTGAGAGGCGACCTGTTGGCGAGCTTTCCAGCCGTCTGAATGAGCTTGATAAAATTCGCAGCTTTATAACCGGGACTGCGCTTACCGTTGTTTTGGATTCGATTTTCGCTCTGCTTTATTTCGGGGTGATGTTCTTTTACTCTCCCCTGCTTTCGGGTATTATCCTTGGAAGTATTCCTCTGCTTCTGATCGTTATCTTGGGGCTCACGCCGGTCACGCAGAAACTCATTCGCCAGAGGGCAGAAGCCCACTCCAAAACCCAATCCTATATGGTTGAGGTTCTGAATGGTATTCAGACCGTCAAGCTCCAGAATAGCGAGCTAACTGCTCGTCGGAACTGGGAAGATCGACATTTGGATGATATCAACAAAGGCTTTCGTACCGTTCTCGCCAATACGGCCAGTTCAAATACGCTTCAGCTGATCAATAAAACAACGAACATCCTTGTAATTTGCGTGGGGGCCTGGTTGGTTCTGGAAAATGAGCTAACGTTGGGAGGCCTTATTGCCTTTCGAATCATTAGCGGATACGTTACTCAGCCAATATTGAGACTCGCTAGTACCTGGAACAATTTCCAGGAAGTTTCAATGGCGGTGGAGCGTCTTGGTGATGTAGTTAACCAGCCCCTGGAAACAGGTGATCATGAAGAGACTAATATTGCGATGCCGCCGATCAAGGGGAGAATCAACTTCGATCAAGTGGGCTTTGGCTACGGCAGTACAGCAAATCCGCAGTTGGCTGGTGTCAGTCTTGAGATACCCGCCGGCAGCTTCACGGGAATTGTTGGTCAGAGTGGCTGTGGCAAAAGCACCCTTCTAAAGCTGATCCCGCGTCTTTATGAGCCGACCAAGGGCAAGGTTCTGATTGATGATCTAGACGTCGGTAAAGTTGAACTGTATTCGCTACGCCGTCAGCTCGGTTTTGTGCCTCAAGACTGTCTTCTTTTTGAGGGATCGATCTACTCCAATATTGCCGTTGCCGATCCTGAGGCCGAGGCCAGTGAGGTGATAGAGGCCGCTAAGATGGCTTGTGCCCATGAATTTATCATGAGCCTGCCCTATGGCTACAGCACTCCTCTCGGGGAAAAGGGCGCAGGTCTTTCTGGTGGTCAACGCCAACGAATTGCCTTGGCGCGCATGCTGCTTCAGAGCCCAAGCCTGATCATTTTGGATGAAGCAACCAGTGCCTTGGATGTTGATACAGAACAACAGGTCGTAAGCAACTTGCGCCGGCATGCCAAAGGCCGCACAATGCTGATGATCACCCATCGCTTGTCAACCCTCACTAAGGCTGATCAGATTGTGATGATGCACGAAGGACGAATTGATTCGGTTGGGACTCACGATGAGTTGATGGCTAAGTCTGGGCGTTATTTCGCCCTCTATCAGCAGCAGTTGGGTGGATGATGAAATCACTCATTACACGCCTATTCAGCTCTGGAGATCGAGTTCAATCATCCATGTCCTCCTCTGCAGAAGGAGAGGTTGAAAAGAACCATCAGCTGCTGCTCACTCCGCCACCTGTCTGGACCAGGATCATGATCTGGGGGCTGAGCATCGGTTCGGTGTCTCTTGTGGTCTGGGCTTCCGTGAACAAACTCGAAGAGACCTCAAACCTCCCTGGCCAACTTGAGACATTGAGCTCCGAGGTCAGCATTAAAAGTCCTGACACTGCCTTGGTGGCAGAGGTGAAGGTTCGGCAATACCAGACTGTGAGCGCCAGACAGGTTCTTTTTGTGCTGAGCCGTGAGGATCTCGATCCACGCTTGCAGAGCTTGAAACGCAAGATTTCCATGCTGGAACAGAGGAACGACCAGGAGCAGGTCTCTTTCCGTAATCGCCTGCTCCAGACCAAAGCCCAGATTCAACTTAATGCAGATATCGTTGCGCGCTTGGCGGGTTTGTTTAAGCAAGGATCTGTTCAGGAGGTCCAGCTACTTGAGAAGAAAAACCAGTTGTTTCAAAGTCGTCAGGAGTTCCAGGTCCTCCTGGCCGAGATGGCAAAAGCATCAACCAACTTTCGGATCGAGTTTAATGATGTGAATAACCAACTGAAGGAGCTGCAGGGTCGTGCCAAGCAGTTCGATATTCAAGCGCCGATCGCTGGCACTCTCCAGCGAATGGCAGTTCAGTCCAAGGGAGAGCGGGTGCAGGCGGGCGATGTACTCGCCACGGTTGTTCCTAAAGAAGGCCTGATCGCTTCCGTGCAGGTGTCCTCGCGTCTGGCCGCTCCCATCACGCCAGGTAAGCCGGCCGAGATCACCGTCGATGCGTTCCCGTCCAATGACTTCGGCACCCTCAAGGGGGAGGTGGAATCTATTTCCCCCACCACCTCAACCCCTGATGCTAAGGGACAGGCTCCGGCCTACATGGCACGCATCCGTATTCCTCCGGCCGGAATCCCAGCGAGCTTCCCTGCGGAGTCCTTGCGTTCCGGTATGGGGATCACGGCACGGGTGGTTCTCGAGGAGAAACCGATGATTAGTCTCGTGTTTGATTTCGTGAATGACCTGTTCAAGCCCATGACCGAACGCCGCTGATCTGGACTTCGCGCTCGTTGCGCGAAGGCACCGCGATCCTCACTCTCCCCGTTGTTTTAATTCTTTACATCCTCTGATGACTGATATCCCTGCTAATGCTGGCGAGGCGCCAGCAGCTGTCGAACAGCAACCTGTTCTCACAATCGGTGACCGCAATTACCCCATCAACAGCCTTCCTGACGAGGCCCAAAAGCTGGTGCTGGCTGTGCGCGACTGCGAAGAGCAGATCACCCAGCTCAAGCGGCGTCTGAATTACCTCGAGATCGCCCGCCGCACCCTGATTCAGGAGTTGACGGCCCGCTTGCCCAACTGACAAGGCCACTTGGGATAGAGCGGTACTCGAGCCATGCCGACTTAGGCCGCAACACGAGCGCGGAGCTTCCCAGCGTGGTTGGTCATAGCTGAAGGTCGTAAACTCGTTTGATAGTGGATAACGAAATCTCATTAAGTTGCCCTCTGATAGCCCTTGCTCGAGCAGCCGCTTGCCTTGCCATTGCTGCGAAAGATTGCGCGTCTTAAGTTTTCGCAATCAATCGCGATTGTTCCTTGGCGTAACTCGTTGAGGTGTCAATGTTCGTTTTGCGCGAAGTCGCCCTTATCTGCAGTGGGTTTGCTTGACCCTGCGTGTGTGGTGGGTTTTGATCAACTCAATGTATTGCGGTAGCAAAGTCCAGTGCCCGTTTCGCAATTTTGGCAACGCCGCTCAGATGAGGGTTTTGATGCTGGTGTGTTGACGGATCTAGCGGGGCTGGACTCGCGCTCCTCCTTGTCATCGTTGAGCGTTGACGTGTCGCTTGCTGAACGCTCTGCCGGCCTGACTTCGTTCCCTAGTGCGTCACTGGTGGCAGGCGCACCGTCATCCACCGCTGTTTCTCAGAGCCCTCTGGTCCCATTGGTGCTGACTGGGACGTCAACGCCTTCTGCTGTTTCCTTCTCGGCGCTGTCGGGTGCGAGTTGGGCTGCCGCCGCCGCCGTGCCAGTGGCTGCCAGCATCGTTCGCTCATTGGCGGCGGCCTCTGTGGATCTTCCTAAGACCCTGGCGGCGGTGAGGTCTGCATCGTCTGACGATGACGATGACGATGGGGCCCCCTCGCCCCAACTCGCGCCAGGTGGGGCTCAGACGTCTGAGTTTGATGGACGCGACCATGGCGGTGACGATGGGGATTTTGAGACTGCTTCCTCTCCCGATCAGCTGCTGGCTTGGAATCAGCTTGCCCTGGATCTGGCCACTGCGGCTCGCAGGGGGCCCACCATCAGCTCCCGTCTCTACGCCCTGGTGAACACCGCTCTCTATGACAGCTGGGCGATCTTTGATGAGGACGCTAAGGGCTCGATTTACAATCATTTATCCGAACAAGATCTTGAGGATCTTCTCGATCAGACGGATGATTTAGATCAAGATTCTGGATTGCAGCGCCTGCGCGATGCGGTGATTGCAGTAGCTGCCGACACCGTGATTCGCACGGTGGGTGCCACCCTGTTCAGTGGTGGCGTGCTGCCGCAGACATTGCTGGATCGCTCTGCAGCCTTGATGGAGCTGCAGCTGGCTGCCCTTCAGCCTGGAACACCAGAGGGCGCCGCTCTGCGCGCTATTGCACTGAACCTGGGGGGGCAGGTGTCTGCGTCCATCAACAGCTATGCCCTGCTGGATGGCTCGAATCAGCAGAACAACTATGCCGATACCACCGGCTATGAGCCCGCTCCAAGCCGCTTCGACCCCGCCAACCCCAGGGACACACTCGACACCACCTGGCAGCCGCTCCCCGGCCAGCGCCCGCTGACGCCCCAGTGGGGTGGCGTGACCCCCTTCGCTTCGGGGCGTGAGCTGATGCCCGACTCCGTTCTCACCCCCTACACAAGTGACGGCAGCCTCAACCCCTTGTTTGTGGCTGAACTCAATCAGGTGTTGCAGTACAGCATGAATCTCACGGCCGAACAGAAGGCCATCGCGGAATACTGGGAGGCGGGCCCTGGCTCTGCCTACCCCCCCGGTGTTTGGATGGGCTTCACCAACGACCTCATCCGGGATCGCCAGCTGTCGCTTGATCAGGCGATGAAGCTGAGCTTTGGGGTCAGCCAGTCGCTGCTGGATGCTTCAATAGGCACCTGGGCAACTAAATACCACTTCGACTCCGTTCGCCCGATTACGGCGATTCGTGAGTACTACTACGGCCGCACCACGACGGATTCGGGCGAACCGCTAACCGATTGGCGTGAGACCCCGCTTGTTGGACAGGCTTGGCGGCCATATCAGAACCCTGCCGCGTTGACGCCAAGCTTTCCCGATGTTAATTCGGGCCACTCGGCTTACAGCAGCGCAGCTTCAACTTTCATTCGTAATTATCTGGGCAGCAATGTATTCGGAAAGTCGGTGACATTGGCGGATGATGCCGCTCGCTTTGATCCCAACGGTTTTGACGGGCAGCCGGACACTGGTACTGCGATCACGCTGTCCTGGGATTACCTCAATGGTGCCGCTGAGCAGGCCGGCCTCTCACGCCTGTATGGGGGCATTCATTTCAATGATGGCAACTGGCAGGGCCAGATCCTTGGCACCCGTGCCGGCACCAATGCCAGCTTGAAGGCCTTCAGCCTCTTCGGCGATGAGGACGATGAGGACGATGCCGCAGCCACAACTCGTCAGGAATTCGGCACCATGACGGCGGATGTGCTCACTGGCCTTCCCGACGAGGACACGGAGGGTGTGCGGGAGTCCTATGGGTTTGGCGGCGACGACCTGCTGATCGACCCGGGGACTGATGGCCATCTGAGCCTATTCGGCGGCGATGGTCTTGACCGTTTCAGGCTCTCCGGCGATGGAGAGGTCTGGATCCGCGATCTGCAGGCCGGCGAATTTATCGAGCTGCATCGCGACGTGTTCAAGAAGCACCAGTCCCTAAGTGATGTGGCCTTCTTGGCCTCGGATCAGGACCCAGGGTTCACCGATCTCACCCTCGGTAAATCGGTGCTCGCCCGGCTCGATGGACTCTGGTCGAGCGCTCAGGTCAACTTGGACATCTGGGCTTGAGTTCCGCCGTTGGGCCCGCCGGTGCGATAAAGAGGTAGCGGTTCACCGCGTGCCTGTGGGTCACACCCTGGTCATTGTTGAAAGTCCGACGAAGGCCCGCACGATCCGGGGTTTTCTTCCCAAGGATTTCAAGGTGGAAGCGTCGATGGGGCACGTCCGCGACTTGCCCAATAACGCCAGCGAGATACCGGCGGCGCATAAGGGTGAGAAGTGGGCAAATCTGGGAGTGAACACCGCCGCCAACTTCGAGCCGCTGTATGTGGTGCCGAAGGACAAGAAGAAGGTGGTGAAGGA
>NZ_JAGQCO010000034.1:0-25727 GCF_024346235.1 Cyanobium sp. BA5m-21 | reverse complement strand
GCAGTGGCCCGATGCTGGTGGCGGCGCTCACCGCCGGACTCACGGCTGCAGGTAGGGAGGTATGGACCCTGGGGCTATGCCCTACGCCAGCGATTCCTGGCGCCATTCGCCGTCTTGGCGCGGCTGGCGGTCTGATGGTGTCCGCCAGCCACAACCCCCCTGAAGACAACGGCATCAAGGTGTTTGGGGCCTCCGGCGCCAAGCTGAGCCGCGGCCAGCAGCAGGCGATCGAGGCTGGGCTGCAGGGGGTTGGGGCTGGACCGGCAATAGGTGCTTCCGGCGGCTTCTTGGGCACAGGAGTTGTGCACGATCGCCCCGATTTACTAGCCGACTACCAGCGGTCCTTGGTGGCGAGCGTGATGGGTCGGCGCTTGGAAGGTTGCAAGATTGTGCTAGACCTTTGTTGGGGCTCGGCTTCTGCCTGTGGAGAGGCGGTGTTTCGGGCCTTAGGCGCAGAACTCACCGTGTTGCACGGCAAGCCGGATGGGGCGCGCATCAACGTGGACTGCGGCAGCACCCACCTTGAGCCGCTCAGGCGTGCGGTGCTCGAGACCGGAGCCAGCATGGGTTTTGGCTTCGATGGCGATGCAGATCGGATGCTGGCGGTGGATGGCCGGGGCCGGGTGGTGGATGGTGACCAGATTCTTTATCTCTGGGGAACGTCCCTGCTTGATGCGGGCCAGTTGCCGGCCAATCGCATCGTTGCCACGGTGATGTCAAACCTCGGCTTTGAGCGTGCCTGGCAGGCCAAGGGAGGGGTGCTCGAGCGCACCGCCGTTGGTGATCAATACGTCCACCAGGCGATGGAGCAGATGGGCGCTGGCCTCGGTGGCGAGCAGTCGGGCCATATTTTGTCGGCCCGCCATGGCATGAGTGGCGATGGGCTGCTCACCGCTTTGCAAGTGGCCACGTTGTTGCATCGCAGTGGCCAATCACTGGCCGACTGGATGGATAGCAGTTTCAAGCCCTACCCCCAGACTCTGGTGAATGTGACGGTGCCAGACCGGCAACGGCGCCAGCAGTGGCAAGCTTGCGAGCCGCTGCGGCTCGCCGTGGAGCAGGCGGAGATTGCGATGGAGGGACAGGGCCGGGTGCTGGTGCGCGCCAGTGGCACCGAACCACTCCTGCGGGTGATGGTGGAGGCCGCCGATCAGCAGCTGGTGGACCACTGGTCAAGCCAGCTGGCTGCTGCAGCGGAGCAGCACCTCAACGCGGCCTAGCTTCTAGGCATTCCCGAGCCAGGCTCAGGGCTCCGCTGCAGGCATCTGCGGCGGGGATCTGCAGTTGAGCGCCTGGGCAGCACTCCCTAAGGCAGGCCTCCAGCCGGCAGCGCAGCAAGGCAAGGTGCTCCAGCGCCCCGCCCATGGGCCACACTCGCGGGGCACTTAGCTGCAGCCTTGTGCAGATGGTGGCTGCCATTAATGCCAGGGCCTGGGCGGAGCGCTCCATAACGGCGGCGGCGCCAGCATCACCCTCGCTAGCGGCGACTGCCACCAGCGGTGCCAGGCGGGCAAAGCCCGCGGCCCCGAAGCCAGGCTCCACAACCAAAGCTTTGATGGCCTGAGCGGCCTGGGGGTCGCCTGTGCTCACATTCAGTCCTGCCCAGATCCGGGCTCGCAGGGGCGAATCGGGCTGCCGTCCATCCGCCATCGCCAAGCTGAGGGCTAGGCCATCCCTGCCGATGTCCGTGGCCGAGCCAGCCCCATCTAGCAGCCAGCCCCAGCCGGAGCAGCGGTGTTCCTGGCCTGCCGGATTGCGCCCAACGGCGATGGTGCCAGTGCCGCTGATCACAACGATGCCGCCCTGGTGGTGGTTGCCCATGGCTCCGCGCAGGGCAGTGCGCTCATCTCCCGTGACTACTACGCGCTCCAGGGGTAACTGCAGGGCCTCGGCCGCCAGCTGCCGGCCCAGCTCCTGGACGGAGCTGCCCACTTCGATGCCGCTGGCGCCAATGCCGGCGGCTAGCAGGGGCGTGCCGGTGTGCGGCAGATGCAGGCGGGCCTGCGCCAGGCTGCCTTGAAGGGCCTGGTGGAAGCGGGTGGGGCCGTCGGCTGCGGCCAGGTGGCACACTCCAGGCCCCTGGCCTTCACCTAGCAGCTCACCACTGCAGGCATCGCTGAGGCGACAGCTGGTGTGGGTTTGGCCAGCGTCGAAGCCGGCAATTAGGCTTGGCTCAGCCACGACCTTCGGCGCGGCTAGCTCCGGCCGCCAGGGTGGCGATGCAAAACCAACCGCTCAGTTGCACCTCCGGCCGGAAAAAGATCGTGTCGGTTAGTCCCTGCACCGTGAGCCCAGCAATTACGGCGATCGCCGCCAGGGCCGGCAGGCTGAAGCAGCTATCCCTGCGCCAGAGGCTGGTGGCGCTGCGCAGGCTGGCCAGCAGCAGGCCGATCCCGGCCAGCAGGCCAGGAATGCCGGCTTCTACTGCCAGCTCCAGGGGGATGGAGTAAGCGCTGAGCGCGTTGAACTTGGGTTGCTGAAACAGTGGATAGATCTGGTTAAAAGCGTCGTTGCCGGGGCCGATGCCAAGCCACGGGCGGGCCTGGACCATATCCAGGGCTGCAAGCCAGACGTTGATGCGGAAGTTGTTGGAGCTGTCTTGCCGGCCGGCCACCAGGCTCATCACCCGCACCCGCAGCGGCTCCACCTGGGTAACCAGCACCACGAGCAGGGCAGCGCCGCCTAGCAGCAGCAGCAGGGGAAACAGGCGCCGCCAGAGCAAGGGCCAGGCCCGGGTGGCGCGCACGGCCAGCAGCAGCAAGATCACGGCCGCCTCGGCCACCAAACCCATCCAGGCGCCGCGGCTGAAGGTGAGCACTAGGGCGGCGACGCCCAGCACCAGGGCAGTGAGGGCAAAGAGCTTGCGGGCTCGGCCCGGCCAGCGCAGCAGGGCCACGAGGGCTAGGGGCAGCACCGGCAGCAGATACCCCGCCAGCAGGTTGGGGTTTTCGAGGGTGCTGTAGATGCGCACCGTGCCATCGGCCACGGAGTTGGGGTCAGCCCAGCGGGCTAGTTCGCCGCTGTCGCCGTAGAGCTGGCGGATGCCGATCACGCAGGTGACCAGGTTTCCAGCCAGCAGCGCAGCCACGATCCGGTCCCACCAGACCGGAGCCAGGGTCAGCAGTTGGCGCATCAGGGCGTAGACGCCCAGATAGCTCACAAGTTTGACCAGCCCCTTGGCGGCGGCCAGGGGCACCGGTGAGAAACCTGTGGCCAGCAGGGCGATGGCCAGGATCCCCAGAATCCAGCGGTCGATCTCCACCAGCGGTCCAGGGGTAGTGGTCAGGGCCAGCAGCAGCCATAGGAGGCCACTGGCCAGCACCAGCAGGCTGAGGCCGCTGCGGGTTACCAAGGGCAGGCCAACCATCAGGGCGCAGAGCACCAGGCCGGCTATCAGGGTTAGCTGCCGCCCCAGGGGACCACTGTCAGCGCGCTGCAGGCAGCCCTGCCAGCGCAACAAAATTGGCATTGGGGGGGCGCTCAAGGGGTGCAGCCTGGCTTCAGGCCCGATTATCAACCGCTTCGAGCTGATCTTCCAGGTTGGTCAGGCCTTCCAGGTTGCGGTCGTTGCGTTGGTAGAGCACCCGGTAGACCGGCAACCCCTGGCTCAGCACGTAGGTTTCGCGCTCGGTTGGCACCGCCAGGGGGTTGCCGGCACGCCAGGGGCGCCCATCGGCGGCCGGGCGATCGAAGCCGCCGCTGGCCTCGATCAGCTGAACCATCGGTGTGATCACCGCCAGCACATCGCTCTGAATAAACAGCTCACGGCCAGGCCCCAGCGCCTCGGCCAGGGCCAGCAGGAGGGCGGGCTGCAGCACCCGCCGCTTTTGATGCTTTTGCTTAAACCAGGGATCTGGAAACTGGATGGTCACCCGCTGCAGCAGCCCGGCTGGCAGGGCCACCAGCCAGTCCTGCAGGCTGATGTTGGCGTTGCAGAACAGGTAGTGGAGGTTGCCGAGCCCCAGGGCCTGGCGGTCGGCTTCGGCGGCATCCACCAATGGCCGGCGGATTTCAACACCTAGATGGTTGCAGTTGGGCTGGTGCTGGGCCAGGGCCAGTAGGAAGCGGCCGCGGGCGCAGCCAATGTCCAGATGGAGGGGGAGATCCGGCTGACTGAAAAGCTCGGCTGGCGGCGGCAGGGGCCGGGGTAGCTGGAAAAAGCGGCTGAGCGGATTGACGTGCTGGCGCACCTTCAGCCCTCTCCGCGCGGCACCAGGAAGGCCAGGCTGGCGGTGTAGCCGTGCAGATGGGTGCTACCGGCGACCGGGCCGATTTCGCCGTTGCAGAACGATCCGGCGATGGGCACCTGATCAAACACTTCCCGGCACAGCTCCACGTCGCCATCGGCGCTGCCGTAGAGCCCAACGCCACGGCCTAGGCAGGCAAACAGCAGGGCGGCTAGGGGCTCCGGGTTGCGACCCCGCTGGCTGGTCAGCAGCTGGCGCAGTTCCAGTCTGGAGGTGCTGGCATCGCGCAGTTGGAACTGCACCTGTTGTCCCACCCGCATCCGTTCAGCCACGGCTACGGCGCCGTTGCGGGGGTCGACACCAAGCAGGTTGCGCACCAGAAAAGCGGTGGGACCATCTGGATCTGCGGCGCTGAGGCTGAAGTTGCTACGGCCCACGCCCAGAAACAGCGAGTGCTTCACCAGCTCCCTCTCCTCGGGATTCAGATCCGTGAGGATCGACTGAAGCGCTGCTACAGGGCTGCGGCGGGCCTGGCCCTGGCTCACTTCCAGCACCACGTTGCGCTGAACTTGCTCCACATCAAAAACCGGCCCGATCGGCCGGCAGCCCTGGGCCACCACCGGATCGAGTTGCCAGGCTCCACCAATGAGGCAGCCGACGGCACCGCGAACCACCTGATCTCCAAACAGCAGGGAGCCATGGCCGGCACTGTGGGGGCCAGCGACGCCGCCAATTTTCGCAGCCCCTGGACAGGCGTAATCCAGGCCACTGATCAGATCGTTGATCCGGGAGCAGCTGGGATCCACCAGCAGCAGCATCGAGGGGCTGGGAGCTGCTGGCGCATCGAGCAGGTCGCGCCAGGGATCAGCGGGGCCGTCGAGATCGGGAAGGGAGTCGGTATCAATCGCAAAAGGGTGGAGCTCGGCGCCGGGTAGGCGCAGCAGGGTGACACTCAGGGCCGGCGTGTTTTCCAGCTCATGGGGGCTGCCGCCAGCATCCGTGCCCACCACCCCACCGCCCAGGCAGCCAATCCAATGGCTGGCTGGGAGTTTCTCCTGAAGTAGGGGCAGCAGCCGGGGCAGGTCGCTGGCGTAGCTGGCTGCGACGAAGACCAAGGCCAGATCTGCTGGACCGGCCCCCCGCAGCTGGCTGGCGATCTCTTCAACCGACGCCTGCAGCGAGGTTTCGCTGGCCAGGGCGGTGCGGCACCAGGCCTGGGCTGGACGGGCTCCGAAGGTGCGGGAGAGCCAGCTGGGCAGGGAGAAGGCGGCCATGACTTGGACCCTATCGCTTGCCGGGGACGCGGATAATGGCGCCTTACCGAACCACACGCGTGCTCGCCGCCCTACCAGAACCTCTGTACCGCTCCTTGGTGTGGCTCGATGTCCGCCTGGCGATGCTGTTCAGCGTCGGCTTGCCCCTAGTGCTCCTGATCTGGGCGTCGGTACGCAAGGAGGGATCCTTGGTGCGCCTGCTGGGGATTTATTGGAAGGTGGCCAGCCTGTTGCTGCTTGCAACCCTGCTGCTCACCGACCGGCGGCCCCTCGGCTTTGTGGTTTTGCTGCTGGCCCAGCTACTGGTGGTGCTTAGCGTCTGGTTCTGGGTGGATCTCAACGAGGAGCTGGCCGACCTGCCGCCCTGGCGTCCCTTGCCCCTGACCCTGCGCATCTGGCGCTGGAGTCTTACGGTGTGGGCCGTGCTTGGCGCCCTGCTTACTGCCACGGCCCTTGGCTGTTTGGGCCCCGGAGGCTTGGCCCAGCCCCGTTGCGCCGCTTGGATTCAGCCGCCCCTCGGCCTGCACCGGCATGTTGAGGGTCTGTTTGCCTTCATTTTTGGCGGCGAATGGACCCCTGGCGTGGCCGCCTTCATCGGTTACGTGGGTTTGGTTGCCTATGTGGTGGGACTGTTGCAATGGCTGCTGGTGCGCTTGCCCAAGCAGGGGCGAATCGCTGGCGATTTTTGAGGATCAGCCCTATTGCTTCCCCTGCCGCCCCGCCTTCTCTCTGGCCATGACCCTCTCCGCTGCATCCGCGATGGCCCTGCTCGCCAGGCTGGAAGAATTGAGCCGGGAGCGGCCCGATCGGGTGCTGCGGCTCAGGGGCCAGCTTCAGTTGGCGGCAGGTCCGCTTGAGCCCTACGAGCTGCTGATTTTTCGCGGTTTTTCGAGCAGCACCACCCACCCCACCGATTTCGATCCTGACAAGCCACTGCTGCCCAAGGGGGCGGTGATCGAAACAGCTGAATTACTGCAGGCCCCCCTGAATCCGGCCTCGGAACAGCTGTTGGCTGGGCCCGTTTCCCCTGAGGTTTTCCTTGAATCCGGCGGTTGGGATTGAGCCCCCAGATCAGCCCATCCCAACCAGGCGGCGCCAATCACTGCAGCAGGATTCCAGCTGGGCGGCGTGGCACTGCAGCTGGGTCTGGCTGGCTAGTTCGAAATCGACGAAATCAAAGCCTGGGGCCACTGTGCAGCCCACCAGGCTCCATGTGGTGTTTCCAGTTACGGGTTCAGCTGCGAACCAGCTGCCAGCAGGCACTACAACCTGGGGCCGTTCTCCGGTGCTTAGATCAAGCCCAAGCCTGCTGACGCAAGCCTGGCCATCCGGGTGGAGTTGATAGATCAGGAGCCCGTCGCCGCCATGGTGGTGCCAGGCCTCATCGGAGCAGATCCGATGCCATCTGGACCACTCGCCTGCGGCCAGTAAGTACAAGATCGCCGTGCTGGCGGCCCTGGGTCCCCGCGGCGTTTCCACCACCTCACTTGACCGGTAGGTCTCGCGGTAGTGGCCACCCTCCGGATGGGGCTGGAGTTCCAGCCGCTCAATCAGTGCCTTGGCGTTCAGGACAGCACCGCCACGCAGCGACCGCAGAGGCTGGGATGGGCGCTGTGCTGGCCGATGTCGCTTTCGTAATGCCAGCAGCGCTCGCATTTTTGGCCTTCGGCCTTGGCAATGCGCACTGTGATGCCGTTTTCGCTGGCTTCGGCCAGCAGCTCGGCAGGCGCTACGCCGCCTTCCTTGAGGCCCGACACCAGCAGCCAGTCGGCCAGGTTGTCGACGCTGGGGTGGCTTGAGCTGGCCAGCCAGCGCAGGGCCTCCGCCGTGTTGGTGCTGCCTGCTTCCAGCTCCAGCTGCACCTGGGCTTCAAGCGAAGCACCCAGTTGGCCACTGGAGCGGCAGCTCTCCAGTTGGCGATTCACCAAAGATCGCAACTCCAGGATTCGCTCCATCGGCGCCTCCAGTTGCGCTTGGCGCCAGCCATCGGGGGCCGTGGGCCAGCCCCGTTCGAACACCGAGGTTTCGGCTACCGGGTAGGGCAGGTTTTGCCAGATGTCCTCGGCCATGTGGCACAGCACCGGTGCGATCAGCCCGGCGAGACGCTCCAGCACCAGGCTCAGCACCGTTTGGCAGCTGCGGCGGCGGAACTCATCGGCTCCGCTCACGTAGAGGCGGTCCTTGGCGATGTCGAGGTAGACGTTGGACAGGTCCACCACGCAGAAGTTCTGCAGGGCTTGGAAGAAGCGGTAAAACTCATAGCGCTCGAAGTCTCCCGTCACGCTGTCGATCAGGGCGGCGGTGCGCTGCAGCATCCACTGATCCAGCAGAGGCAGCTGGTCGTAGGGCACGGCATCGCTGTCTGGTGCAAAGTCGTGCAGGTTGCCGAGCAGGTAGCGGGCCGTGTTGCGCACCTTGCGGTACACATCCGCCAGCTGCTTGACGATCCCAGGCCCCAGCGGCACGTCGGCCGAGTAATCCACCGAGCTCACCCACAGGCGCAGCACATCGGCGCCGTAGGCAGGCTCTTGCTTTTCGTTCTTGCCTCCCTCCACCAGCACCGCCGGATCGACGACGTTGCCCAGCGATTTGCTCATCTTGCGGCCCTTCTCATCGAGGGTGAAGCCGTGGGTGAGCACCCGCTTGTAGGGGGCGTGGCCATTCACGGCCACTGAGGTGAGCAAGCTGCTCTGGAACCAGCCGCGGTGCTGATCGCTGCCTTCTAGGTAGAGATCGGCGGGGTAGTGAAGGCCGCGCTCTTGGAGCACGCCAGCCCAGGAGGAGCCTGAGTCAAACCACACGTCCATGGTGTCGCTGCCCTTGCGCCAGTTGCTGGCTTCGGCGGCGTAGGCCTCAGGCAGCAGGCCTGCCTCATCGCGCTGCCACCACACATCCGCACCGTGCTCGGCGATCAGGGCCTGGATGTGGCCCAGGGTGGCTTCGTTGAGCAGCACCTCACCCGTTTCGCGGTGATAAAAGACGGGGATCGGCACGCCCCAGGTGCGCTGGCGGCTGATGCACCAGTCGCCCCGATCGCTCACCATCGCTTCAATTCGGTTGCGGCCGCTGGCAGGCAGCCAATCCACCTCGGCGATGGCGCCAAGAGCGGCGGCGCGGAAGCCCTCCACTGAGGCAAACCATTGCTCGGTGGCTCGGAAGATCGTCGGTTTTTTGGTGCGCCAGTCGTAGGGGTAGCGGTGTTCGTAGCGCTCTTGCTTGAGCAGCAGGCCGGTGGCTTCCAGGGCACTGAGGATCGCGGGGTTGGCGTCCTTGAGCACGTTGGTGCCAGCAAACGGCCCGGCTTCGGCGGTGAGGTTGCCGGCCTCATCCACGGGGCAGAGCACAGGCAAGCCGTATTTCTTGCCGGTGTTGAAGTCGTCTACGCCGTGGCCCGGGGCGGTGTGCACCAGGCCCGTGCCGGCCTCAGTGGTGATGTAGTCGCCGCCGATTACCACCGGGCTGGTGCGCTCCAGCAGCGGATGGCGGTAAGTAATTCCCTCTAGCTCGCTGCCCTTAAGGATTAAAAGAGGAGTGAGCTCCAGTCCCAGGCTGGTTTGCAGGCTCTCAATCAGCTCAGCGGCTACCACCAGGTGGCTGGCGGCTGGGGTGGGGGCGTCGCCCCTTGCAGCCACTGCGCAGATGGCGTAGTCGAGCCGCCCATTCACCGACACCGCCAGGTTGGCCGGCAGTGTCCAGGGGGTGGTGGTCCAGATAGCCACTGCCAGGCCGCCAGCCCCTGTGGCCGCCTTGGCCGTTAGGCCAGCAGCTTCTAATTGGGTGGCCAGGGCCTCGGGTAGCGCCACCACCGGGAAGGCCGCGAAAACGCTGGGGGAGGTGTGGCCGTCGGGATATTCGAGTTCGGCTTCGGCCAGGGCGGTGCGGGAGCTGGGGCTCCAGTGCACCGGTTTGAGGCCTCGATAAATGTGGCCAGCTAGCACCATGGCGCCAAAAACGCCGATCTGGGCGGCCTCGTAGTCCTTCTGCAGGGTGAGATAGGGCGTTTCCCAGTCAGCCCAGATGCCCCAGCGGCGGAAGCCGCTCTTCTGGCCCTCCACCTGCTCGAGGGCGTAGGCGTGGGCCTTCTGGCGCAGCGTTACCGGGGTGAGCTCGGCCCGGTCGCTGCTGCTGAGCCCCTGCAGCACCTTGAGTTCGATTGGTAGGCCGTGGCAATCCCAGCCAGGCACAAACCGCGCCCGCTTGCCCTGCAGCAGGGCGGTTTTGTTGATGATGTCCTTAAGGATTTTGTTGAGAGCATGGCCCACGTGCAGGGCCCCATTGGCGTAGGGAGGGCCGTCGTGCAGGGTGAAAACCTCGCCGGGGTTCTGCTGGCTCAGGCGCTCATAGAGCCGCTGCTGGGCCCAGAACGCCTGGATTTCCGGCTCGCGCACCTTGGCATTAGCCCTCATCGCAAAGGGCGTCTGCAGCAGGTTGAGCGTGTCCTTGTAGGAGAGGGGGTAGGAGACGGGCGCAGGGCTGGCGGTCACGTCGCCTGGGGGCAGCAGAGCTGATTATCCCGCCTGGCTGCTGGAGGGCTCGGGCAGCGGTTGCGGTTCCGGGATTTCGGCCGTCACCAGGCTGTCGATCACCAGGCTGTCGATCTCGCTTATGGAGCTCGGCTCTTCCGGGCGCACCCAGCGTTTGCCACTGGCTTTGGGCTGGCGTTGCTGAGTCAGCCATTGGCTAATGCCTGAAGTGGCAGTGGTCAGGAGGGTGAGCAGATGGGCCAGGCTGGCGCCGGCTTGTTGCAGGCTCGTCTGCCAGCGTTCCGTCGACCAAAGCCGCTGCTGCTCCTCAGCGGTGAGCTGCCGCCAGCGGCCCTGGGAAACCTCGCCTGCGAGCCTGCCGATCAGTAGGCCACCGCAAAGCACGCCCAGCATCGGTGCGCCCGTGAGCCGGTCTGCACTGGTTACAAGCACCAGGCCCAGCAGCAGCACTACGGCGCCCCAGGCCGAATCCCGTGGCCGGCTCAGTTCGGTGGCCAGCAGCGGCAGCAGCAGGATGGCGAGTCCCAGCAGCAGCGCCAGGAGTCCGCCCAGGGTGGCGAGCATGGCCAGAAGGCGTGGAGTCCCCCATTGTGGGCGACTCCACGCATCTGTCTCTACAGTCCCGTTCTGCCCACCTGGCGGAATTGGTAGACGCGCTGGTTTTAGGTACCAGTGGCTTAGGTCGTGGGGGTTCAAGTCCCCCGGTGGGCATCATCACTTTCTTAAGTTGCCTTGATGCAACGTTCTGGGATCTGGTTCGGCTGAGATGACACAGGTTCTGGGCGCCTCTTCAACTGCCGTGCACTCCGAGGGGGCAATGGCATCTCCCTCGCGGCTTGTGCCGCGCGAATTTCTTGACCCGCCTGCTGCCTGGAACCCCACGGTTGGGCTGTTTTTGGCTGGCTACGGCTTGGCTGCCCTCACGATTTGGGGCTGGTTTGTGGCTGGCTGGCCCCTGCCCGTGCTGCTTGGTACCGGATTTCTGGCCCTGCACTTAGAGGGCACGGTGATTCACGACGCCTGCCACAACGCGGCCCATCCGCACCGCTTCTGGAATGCGGTGATGGGCCATGGCGCTGCCCTGCTGCTTGGCTTCAGCTTTCCCGTTTTTACCAGGGTGCACCTGCAGCACCATGCCCATGTGAATGATCCCAAGAACGATCCTGATCACATCGTCAGCACTTTTGGACCCCTGTGGTTGATTGCGCCACGATTTTTCTATCACGAGCTGTTTTTCTTCCGCCGCCGTTTGTGGCGTCGTTATGAACTGTTTGAGTGGGGCCTAGCTCGGGTTGTATTTGTGGCGATTGTTGTGGCCGCTGCAAAATTTGGCTTTCTTGACTTTATTTTCAACTGCTGGTTTGCCCCTGCCCTAATGGTCGGAGTGACCTTGGGCCTGTTCTTTGACTACTTGCCCCACCGCCCCTTCCAGTCGCGCAACCGCTGGCACAACTCCCGCGTTTATCCGGGACGACTGATGAATTGGTTGATCATGGGTCAGAATTATCACCTTATTCATCACCTGTGGCCGTCTATACCCTGGTTTGAATACCGCCCTGCTTATCACGCCACTAAGCCCATCCTTGATGCCAAAGGTTCGCCCCAGCGGCTTGGCTTGTTTGAAACCAAAAATGATGGTCTTAACTTCCTCTACGATATCTTTCTTGGCGTTCGAAGTCATCGCAAAAAGCGCAGCAAGCTTAGGCCTATTGCTGCATTAATGCCCACCCGCCATGCCCGCAGGCGAGTGCTGGAGTTGCTTCATCGCACTGCAATTTCGCCGGTGCGATAATTGGATAGCTGACTTGGCTCAGCTAGCTACGATTTTGGGCACCCGGATGAAGTCTCCCTCCCTTTGGGGAGCTTCATTTAGTATCTCTTCGCGCACGTCCGTAGGGGTTACCAGATCTTCACGGCAGACGTTTACTACTTCCACCGCTCGAGTGGTGGCTGGCACTCCTTCTGTGTCTACTGTTTCAAGGTGGGCTACGTAGTCGAGGATGCGCTCGAGCTGGCCGGTGTAAGTGGCGATCTTGGCCTCGGGCAGGTCTAGGCGGGCCAGCTTGGCGACCTTGCGCACGTCGTCTGCGGTGATCTTGCTCATCGGGAATTACCAGATATGCCGACGCTAGCGCTCAGGTCAGAAAGGCTTCCAGGTCTGAGGCAAGGGCGGTGGCGGCCAGCTCCAAGAAGCGCTCGCCATGGCTGGCCTGGGCCAGGTAGGGGTTTGAGCCCATGCGGCCATCCGGATGGCGGCGGCGGAAATCTTCGGGGCCGTGGATGGGGCCGGCCGGGGCTGGATCAGGCAGGGGCCTCTGCTTGGTCTGCAGGCTGGGCTCCAGGTGCAATGTGAGGGCTATTTCGCTGGGGGTGGCGTGGTGACCTTCTTCCGCGCCATAAAGGCTGCGCGCCTCCTGCATTACCGGGCCAGCCATGAACCAATTGGCCAGCTTGCAGCGCAGCCGCGGCGCCACCGCCAGGCCCCGATCGGCGGCGCTGGCATAGGCCTGGGCAAAGGCGGCCTTGCTGGTGGCGATGTTGCCGCCATGGCCGTTGATCACGTAGATGCGCTCGAAGCCGTGGCGTGCAAGTGACAGCACCACGTCGTGCAGAACGGCTAGCAGGGTGGATGGTTGCAGGCTCACGGTGCCAGCAAAGCCCAAGTGGTGCTCGGCCATACCGAACGCCTGGGCCGGAGTCACCAGCACGCCGGTGCGGCTGCCCACTTCCAGGGCCACGGCCTCGGCCGTGAGCGCATCGGTGCCGATGGCGCCGGTGGGGCCGTGCTGCTCAGTGGACCCTAGGGGCACGATCACGCCCTTGCAATTTTCCAGATAGGTCTCCACCTCAGGCCAGCTACGCAGTTGCAGGCGAATGGCGTCATTGGAGCTGGCGGATTGGATCATGGTGAACAGCAGGTAGACCCTGGAGACTGGCTAATGTTTGAAGGCCAGCAGTGCCTCGGCCCATGCTGCACCGCAAGCTTTATCAGTTTTGTGCCGAACAGCGCCCGGTGTGGGTGTTTTTGCGTGACCAGCAGCGCTGGATTGAGGAGGCCACGGTGGTGGAGCTCGAGGGGGATCTCGTCACCCTGCGCTACGACGCTGAAGACGACGACGAAACCCACAGCTGGGAGGAGAGCGTGCGGCTCGATTCAATCGGGGCCGTCAGCACCAGGCTGGCCTACGTCTGCCGCAGTGGCAGCCCCGATGACGTGATCACCTCCGAAGACTGCCCTGAGGCCGAGAGGCTGTCTGGTCAGGGTCAGTGAGCGGTGCCGTTGCCGTCGTAGTCGTCGCTGTCGTAGTAGCCGCCTTTGGTGCCAAAAAACAGGGTGGCCAGTACAAAAAGGCCGCTGCCAAAGATCAGTACGGTGGCGAGGGAGAAACCGGTGGTGTGCATGGCGGACCCTGGTTTTGGCACTAAGGACTTCAGTTTGCTGGCGGCTGCTCCCAGTGGCGAGCAACACGTCGAACTTGTGGTGAATCCATTGCCGAAGGCCTTCTTCGCCCGCCCCGCCGAGCAGGTTGCCCCTGAGCTCATCGGCTGCCTGCTGGTGAAACGCCAAGCCTCAGGCGAGTTGCTGTGGGGCGTAATTGTGGAAACGGAGGCGTATTGCCAGAGCGAGCCCGCCTGCCACGGTTATCGCCGCCGCTCCCCCAGCAACGAAACCCTGTTTGGTGAGCCTGGGCGGTTTTATGTCTATGTGAGCTATGGCATCCACCACTGCGTCAACGTGGTGACAGGGAGAGCCGACTGGGCCAATGGGGTGCTGCTGCGCGCCGTGGCCATTCTTGGTGAGCCGGAGCGGCTGGCGGCGGGTCCCGCCCTATTGGCACGCTGCTTTGGCATCGATCGCTCCCATAACGCCCAGCTGGTGCATCCCGATCAGGGCCTGTGGCTCGCCCCGCGCCCCCCAGCGCTGGCAAATATGGCCGCGGTCCACTTGATGCAAACCAGCCGCATCGGCATCTGTCAGGGCCAGGACCTGCCCTGGCGCTGGTATTGGCGGGCGAGCCGCAGCATCAGCCGGCGGGTCAGGGGTGATCGGCAGCTTCCAGCGCAGGAGGCTGGAAGGATCAGCGGGGTGTGATCACCCTCGGTTGCAGATTCAGCGCGCGTGCAGGATTGGCGAAGCTGCGCTGATCGAAAGAGGCGATCGCCGTGCAGGCGCGGCAACTGGCATGGTGCAGCGCATCGGCGAAATCAAGCCCGGCGCGCAGCCCTGCCAAGGCCTGTTCGATTGCGGCGCGGTCTTCGAGCTGGAGGGTTGGCAGGTTCAGCAGTGCGTCAAAGACAAGCCCAACCTGATCCCGGCTGAATCGGTAATACCCCCGTAGCACCCACTCCAATTCCAGAGCCACGGTTTTGGGCATAAACAGGCCCTGGCCCGATTCGAGCAAGGTGCGTGCGGCTTCTCTCTGCTTGACGGTGGCGTCATCGGCACCGGCTTCGTCGATGAAGTAGCGGGCCAGCACATTGGTATCCAGGCCGATCACGGCTGCAACAGCATGGCCGGATCGAAGTCGCTTGGCACGGCTGGGATGGTCGTTTTCAGCAGGCCAAAGCCGCTGGCTGTGGGGCTGCTTGCTGGTCGCGCCGGCCTCACCTCCAGGTGATCGCCCACCAATTCAAAACAAACACGGCTGCCCCTGTGCAAGCCCAGCTGCTGCCGCATCATCTGGGGAATCGTCACCTGCCCTTTGCTGGTCACGGCGCAACCGCTGGATTCAGCCATGGCGAGGCCTAGCTTGGATAGGTATTACTTGGTAAGAATAGGTGCTGTGGTGTCCCTCGGCTGGCCCTACCGTGGTCCTGTGAGTCGCCGCACCCCTTGAGCAGCTGGAGCCACCGCCACGTGCTGGATCTGGCGGCCTTTTCGCTGGATGATTTCACCACCGTGCTCACGCTGGCCCAACGTTTCCGGGCCCTGCCGGTGGCTGGAGCTCGCAAGTTGCCCGCCCTGCAGGGGCGGTTGATGACCAGCCTTTTCTTTGAACCAAGCACCCGCACTCGCAGCAGTTTTGAGCTGGCGGCAAAGCGGCTCTCTGCCGATGTGCAGAGTTTTTCTCCCTCCTCCAGCTCCCTCAGCAAGGGCGAGAGCCTGCTCGATACGGCCCGCACTTACGTGGCGATGGGCGCCAATGTGCTGGTGGTGCGCCATCGCTGCGCCGGGGTGCCCCAGAGCCTGGCGGCCGAGCTCGACCGTGCCGGTGAGCGGGTCGCGGTGCTCAATGCTGGCGATGGCCTGCACAGCCATCCCAGCCAGGGATTGCTGGATTTGTTCACCCTGGCGCGCCACTTTGCCCCTGAAGCCCCCACGCCCGCGGCTCTGAGGGGCAAGCGCATTGTGATTGTGGGTGATGTGCTCCACTCCCGCGTGGCCCGCTCCAACCTCTGGGCCCTCACCGCCTGCGGCGCCGAGGTGGTGCTCTGCGGCCCGCCCACCTTGCTGCCCGCCGCCTTCGCCGACTTTGTGGCGGCACCACCGCCAGGCCAGGCGGCCGATCCGGTGGCGGCGCGGGGCCCGGTGCGGATTGAGCGCAGCCTGGAGCAGGCCCTGGCCGGGGCCGATGCGGTGATGACTCTGAGACTTCAGAAGGAGCGCATGCATCAGCACCTGCTCACTAGCCTCGACACCTATCACCGGCAATTCGGCATCACCCGATCGCGCCTAGCCCCCTGCGGCCCGTCCGTGCCACTGCTGCATCCGGGCCCGGTGAATCGGGGCGTGGAGCTGGCGGGAGATGTGCTCGACGATCCCGCCGTTTCACTGGTGGAGGAGCAGGTGCGCAATGGCATCCCTGTGCGCATGGCCCTGCTCTATCTGCTGGCCGCGGCAGAACCGCTGGCTTGAAAAGCTTTCCAGCAGTTGAATCAGAGCAACTTGAAGCCGTCAAGCAGCAAGCCGTAGAGCAAGCCGATTCGTGCCATATCGAGCAATTGCAGCACGAGTGCATCGCCACCACGACGTATCAGCGGTCCCCTGGCGCGAATGGCCAGCTCGATGGCGGCCACGCAGATCAGTGCCCCCACCGGGTCGAGCTTGGCCAGGGTGCCGGTGATCGAGCCGACGGCTCCGCCAATGCTGAAGCTGATCAGCAACACGATCAACAACAGCGATAGTCGCCGCCAGGGATTGGCTGCCCAACTCTCTAGGGCCGCCCGAGCCTGGGCAACCCGTTCCTGAAAGCCGGTCTGTTGATAACGACTTCCGGGAGGTGAGGCCATCACGGCTGAAGGGTTATCAGCGAGGGCCAAAAGGGGAGGCAGGGATGCTGAAGGCGGTGATCCCCATCACCCGGCCCGAGCCCTGCCATTGCTTGTCTACACCATCTCTGGCGTGTGCGCAGCCTTTTGGCGCTACATATAGGGGATTCCAATAAAAAAGCCCGAGGCCAATGGCCCGGGCTGGGTGATGGGGACTGAGCAACCAAAGCGCCTGGCTGGCCAATGATCAACTGCCCGCAGACGTTTGCCAGAGCGTCCCAAGGGGCTTGACGTCCCCCAGGGGCTTCCCGATCTGGGTCTCAGCCGTCGCTGTCCTTCTTGCGTGAGGATTTGCCCTCGAGGAGCTCCAGTAGAGCTTCCATCTGGGCCATAACCCCACGTACCTCGCCGGCTTCTGGCAGTAAGCCGTCGTCCATGACACCCTGGTGCATTTCTCGGAGCTCCTGGCGGATGTACCGCAGGTGGCTAACCACCTGTTCGCGTTTCGACTGCGACATCTATGGGTGTTCTACTGATGCACCCTTTTACCGCATCGCCGGGTCACTTCTGGCCAAACCTTGCCTTGGCCTGCTCGTAGAAGGGGGCATCGATGGCGCTAAGACCGGCCTCCTGGGCCATGGATTCGATGCGGCGCCGCACTGCTGGACGTACAAAAAAGGGCACTTCCTTAAGTTTGGCTTCGGCGTCTGGATGCCAATCCATAGGGCTGACCAGCAGCACTTCTTTGAGTCGTAATGGAGAATAGGGGACTCGAACCCCTGACCTCTGCGGTGCGATCGCAGCGCTCTACCAGCTGAGCTAACTCCCCGGCTTAGGGCTCTCTTGTCCCTAGAAGCCCATTATCCCCGACCTCACCTCCCTAGCAACTTCCATGAACGCGTCGATCACCCCCGAACGGCTCGCCGCTTTCGATGAAGCTTCGATAGCCGAACTCGCCCGTCGACTGGAGGAAGACGACTACCCCAGTGCCTTTGACGGCTTAGCCGATTGGCACCTGATGCGTGCCCTGGCGATCCACCAACCGGAGTTGGCTCGGCCCTACGTGCATCTGGTGGACCAGGAACCCTTTGATGAGGACTGATTCGGCGGCTGCTGCTGACCCCTTGGTGCACCCGCTGGCTGGTCGCCGCGTGTTGGTGGGTATCAGCGGCAGCATCGCTGCGGTTAAGTTGCCTCTGGTGGTGAGCTCCCTGGTTCAGTGCGGCGCCGAGGTGCGTTGCCTGGTTACGCCGTCGGCGGCCCAACTGGTAAGTCCGGTTGCCCTTGCCAGCCTCAGCCGCAATCCCTGCAGCCTCGATGCGGATCAGTGGAGTCATCGCGCTGCCAGGCCGCTGCATGTGGAGCTGGCGGAGTGGGCTGAGTTGGTGTTGGTGGCGCCCTTGAGTGCCACCAGCCTGGGTCGTTGGGTGCATGGGTTGGCTGACAGCCTGTTGGCCAGCACCCTGTTGGCAACCGAGGCGCCGGTGCTGGCTGCTGCGGCCATGAACACTTCAATGTGGATCTCCCCGGGAGTGCGCCGCAACTGGGAGCTGCTGCAGGGTTTTGAGCGGGTGTTGCCCCTGGGGCCTACGGCGGGCTTGTTGGCCTGCGACCAGCAGGGGGACGGCCGCATGGCTGAGCCGCAACAGCTCCTACTGGCCTTGCAGTGTCTGCAGCTGTGGGGTTGGCAGCGGGACTGGGCTGGCTTGCGGCTTTTGGTCACTGCCGGCCCTACCCGCGAACCACTGGATCCGGCCCGCTTTCTCACCAACCCCAGCTCCGGGCTGATGGGTGTGCTGCTAGCCCAGGCAGCCCGGCTGCGTGGGGCGGAGGTGACTTTGGTGCATGGTCCGTTGACCGTGGATTCCCAGTTGCTGGAGGGCTTGGCTTGTGTGCCTGTCCAGACGGCGGCCGATATGGAGCGGGCCTTGGTGCGTCTTCAGCCTTGTGCCGATGCCATTGCCATGGCGGCGGCTGTGGCCGACCACCGCCGCCAGCAACCGCTCCCGCACAAACTGACCAAAGAGGAGCTTTCCGTTGAGCTCGCCTCCGGCTGGCAGCCGGTGCCCGATCTTTTGGCTGGCCTGGTGAGCCGCCGGCACCCCGGTCAGCGGATTTTGGGTTTCGCGGCCCAATCGGGCGATGTATTGGCTCAGGCCCGTGCCAAGTGGGCCCGCAAAGGCTGCGACCTGCTGTTCGCGAACCCGATAGATCAAGCCGATGCGGGCTTTGGCGTGAACAGCAACCACGGTTGGCTGCTGGGAGGGCAGGGCGGTGAGCAACGCATCGAGCCAGGCTCAAAGCTGGCGATTGCCCAGCAATTGCTTACCGCCCTGAGGCCCTAAGCCACCAGAGTCTCTTCGGCGGGCAGGTTCTCGTCTGCAGCAGCTTCGTGCTGGAGCAGATCCATGAAGGTGCGCAGTTGCAACCTCGGGATGTAGGGCCAGCCCCCACTGCGCTCGACGCTTTGCAGCAGGCTGAACAGCTGGCTGCGGTCGGCTGGAAGGCTGCCCCGGAATGGACCGTCTTGGACCGAGCGATGCAGCTGCTCGAGCTGGCGCAGCAGGGTCAGCAGGTCTTCAGGCTTGCCTTCGAGCTCACTTGCCAGCTCGTTTAGTTGCTGCAGCTGGTTGGTGAGACGGCCTTGCTGGGATGGGGTGAGGCTCATGACTGGTCTTGCTTTGCGCTCGCGTCTGGCTCTCGCATACAGGTTGTTGAGAGCCGCGACATCGTACGGGGAATAGCAGATTTGCACCGGTAGGATCGGCGACAGCCCAGTTCCCATCCACCGTCTCTGCGGCGTTTCCCCATGAGTTTTCGTCCTCTGCTGGCTCTTGTGCTGGCGCTGTGCCTGACCCTGGTGACCGCGTGCAGCGGTGGCGCCAAGGCAGTGGATCGCGCCAATCTCACCTACGAAGACATCCACAACACCGGCTTAGCGAACGACTGTCCGACCCTGCCGGAATCGGCCCGCGGCTCGATCTCCCTCGATTCCGCCGCTAAGTACCAGCTCCGAGAAATTTGCATGCACCCTGCCGAGGTGTACGTGAAGGGTGAGCCAGCTAACAAGCGCCAGGAGGCACAGTTTGTTGCCGGCAAAATTCTTACCCGTTTCACCTCCAGCCTTGATCAGGTTTACGGCGATCTGGCAGTTACTGCCGATGGCCTTAGCTTCAAGGAGCTCGGCGGCATCGACTTCCAGCCGATCACCGTGCTGCTGCCCGGTGGTGAGGAAGTGCCCTTCACCTTCTCCAGCAAGGAGTTGTTGGCCACGGCTGATGGTTCAGCTCTGACCACCAGCACCGACTTTGAAGGTCCTTACCGGGCTCCCAGCTACCGCACCAGCAACTTCCTCGACCCCAAAGGCCGTGGTCTAACCACCGGCTACAGCAGCGCTGTCGGCCTGGTTCCTGCTGGAGATGAGTTCACCGGCGAAACCGTGAAGCGCTATGTGGATGGCTCCGGCACCATGAACCTCTCAATTACCAAAGTCGATCCCAGTACAGGCGAGTTTGCCGGTGTGTTTACTGCAATCCAGCCTTCCGACTCCGACATGGGCACCAAGGCGGTTGTCGATGTCAAGATCGTCGGCCAGCTCTATGGCCGCCTAGAGCAGGCTTGACCCCTGGGCGCTAGCTCGCAGTTCTTGCCTGACTCTTTAAGGCCCCATCGGGGCCTTTTTTATTGGGTTCTGGGTCTTTTTATTGGCACTTGAGCCTCGACTCCCCCGGTCTGGGAGAATCCACGCCTTCCTGAGTTGGCCTCCATGACCGCCGCTGAATCCGCTGGCTTGATCGCGCCTCACGGTGGGTCTTTGGTGAATTTGGCAGTGCCTGCGGCTGAGCGCGAGTCGCTGCTCGCTGGGGTGAGCCGCAGGATCGAGTGCAGCGATCGCAATGCCTGCGACGTTGAGTTGCTGGTGGTGGGAGGCTTCTCGCCCCTACGTGGCTTCATGCATCAGCAGGACTATGAAGCCGTGGTGGCGGGCCACCGCACCACCAGTGGCCTGTTGTTTGGCCTGCCGATCGTCTTCGACACCGACGACGCTTCGATTGCTATTGGCGACCAGCTGCTGCTCACCTATCGCGGTCAGGAGCTGGCCGTGCTGACGGTGGAGAGTCGCTGGGAGCCTGACAAGGCGCGTGAGGCTCAGGGCTGCTATGCCACCACCTCAATTGAGCATCCGGCGGTGAAGATGATCGCCACCGAGCGGGGTCGCATCTACCTCGGCGGCAGTATTCAGGGCCTGGAGCTGCCCAGCCGGGTGTTCCCTTGCAAAACGCCCGCTGAAGTGCGCGCAACTCTCCCCGCTGGCCAGAGCGTGGTGGCTTTCCAGTGCCGCAACCCCATTCACCGCGCCCACTACGAGCTGTTTACCCGGGCATTGGACGCGGCCAACGTCAGTGAGCAGGGTGTGGTGCTGGTGCACCCCACCTGCGGCCCCACCCAGGACGACGACATTGCCGGCGAGGTGCGCTTCCAGACCTACGAGCGGCTGGCGGCAGAGGTGAATAACGCCAGAATTCGCTGGGCCTACTTGCCTTATTCGATGCACATGGCTGGCCCGCGGGAGGCTCTGCAGCACATGATCATCCGCAAGAACTACGGCTGCACCCACTTCATCATTGGCCGCGACATGGCCGGCTGCAAAAGCTCCCTCAGCGGCGAAGACTTCTACGGCCCCTACCAAGCCCAAGATTTTGCCCGCGACAACGCTGCAGAGCTCGGGATGGAGACCGTGCCCTCGCTCAATCTCGTTTACACGGAGGAGGAGGGATACGTGACCGCTGAACATGCCGAAGCCAGAGGCCTGCACATCCGCAAGCTCAGCGGCACCCAATTCCGTCAGATGCTGCGTGGTGGCGAAGAAATCCCAGAGTGGTTTGCCTTCCGTAGTGTGGTTGAAGTGCTGCGGGCCGCAGCCGGTTAACATTCCGTAACTGACTTCTCAGCTGAGGCAAGGTTCTTGAAGAAGCGCTGGCGCAACGCGGGGCTCTATGTCCTTTTGGTGATCGTGATGATCGCCGTGGGCACGGCTTTCCTCGACAGGCCCGACCCGGCCAATGCGCCGCGCACTCTCCGCTACAGCGACTTCGTAGAGGCCGTTCAGGACAACGAAGTCTCGCGGGTGCTGATTTCCCCAGACCGGGGCACGGCCCAAGTAGTCGAAAACGACGGACGCCGTGCGGTCGTCAACCTTGCTCCTGACAAGGACCTGCTCAAGCTGCTCACCGACCACAACGTCGATATCGCGGTCCAGCCCAGCCGCGAGCCCGCTGCATGGCAGCAGGCCGTTGGCAGTCTGATTTTCCCGCTACTTCTCCTTGGTGGCTTGTTTTTCCTGTTGCGTCGCGCCCAGGGTGGTGGTGGCAATCAGGCAATGAATTTCGGCAAGAGCAAGGCGCGGCTTCAAATGGAGCCCCAAACCCAGGTGACTTTTGGCGATGTGGCCGGTATTGAGGGAGCGAAGCTCGAGCTCACTGAAGTCGTTGACTTTCTCAAGAACCCAGATCGCTTCACCGCGGTTGGCGCCAAAATTCCTAAAGGGGTGCTTCTGGTAGGCCCGCCAGGAACCGGTAAAACCCTGCTCGCCAAGGCTGTGGCAGGGGAAGCTGGCGTGCCCTTCTTCTCGATTTCCGGTTCGGAATTCGTCGAGATGTTTGTGGGTGTTGGCGCCAGCCGGGTGCGTGATCTTTTTGAGCAAGCCAAAAAGAGTGCTCCTTGCATCGTTTTTATTGACGAAATCGACGCCGTAGGCCGCCAGCGCGGAGCTGGTCTTGGCGGTGGCAACGATGAGCGCGAGCAGACCCTCAACCAGCTGCTTACAGAGATGGACGGCTTTGAGGGCAATGCCGGCGTCATCATTGTGGCTGCAACCAACCGGCCAGATGTGCTGGACGCAGCCTTAATGCGCCCAGGCCGTTTTGATCGCCAGGTGGTTGTAGATCGTCCCGACTACGCCGGCCGCCTGCAGATCCTTGGCGTCCACGCCCGAGGCAAGACCTTGGCCAAGGATGTCGACCTCGACAAGATTGCTCGCCGCACCCCTGGCTACACCGGTGCTGACCTGGCAAACCTCCTAAACGAGGCCGCGATTCTCGCTGCCCGCCGTCAGCTCACTGAAGTGGCGATGGACGAGGTCAATGACGCCATCGAGCGCGTCATGGCTGGCCCGGAGAAGAAGGATCGGGTGATGAGCGAGAAGCGGAAGCGGCTTGTTTCTTATCATGAAGCTGGCCACGCCCTGGTCGGTGCCCTGATGCCCGATTACGACCCGGTGCAGAAGATTTCGATCATTCCTCGGGGTAATGCAGGCGGCCTCACCTTCTTCACCCCTTCTGAGGAGAGGATGGAATCAGGTCTCTATTCCCGCGCCTATCTGCAGAACCAGATGGCAGTTGCCCTAGGTGGTCGTGTTGCTGAAGAGATCGTCTACGGAGAAGACGAAGTCACAACCGGCGCTTCTAACGACCTCCAGCAGGTAGCCCGAGTTGCCCGTCAGATGGTTACTAGATTCGGCATGAGCGATCGCCTTGGCCCCGTGGCCTTGGGTCGCAGCCAGGGGGGCATGTTCCTGGGGCGTGATATCGCTGCAGAGCGTGATTTCTCTGAAGACACCGCTGCCGCAATCGACGAGGAAGTCAGCGAACTGGTGGCGGTGGCCTACAAGCGTGCCACTTGCGTTCTCGTCGACAATCGTTCGGTGCTTGATGAGCTCGCCGAGATGTTGGTAGAGAAGGAAACAGTCGACGCTGATGACCTGCAGGAGCTGCTGATCCGCAGCGACGTGAAGGTGGCGGAATACGTCTGAACCGCCAACGCTGCTAGCCGCTTTGCACCACCAGCCCCTGCTGGTGGTGCTTCGTGCTTATGACCTGCTTGAGCTGCTGCCCTGTTTAGAGCGTTTGCAGGAGCTGGGTGTTCAGCATGTAGAGCTTGCTTGGAGCAGCAACCCCCTTTGGGTTGCCCAGGCGATTGAGCTTCGTCAGCGCTTCGCGCATTTGAGATTGGGTGCGGCTTCGGTAGTTGACTTGGCTGGCCTTAACGCTGCTGCTGCTGCTGGCCTGGGCTATGCGGTTTCACCGGTGCTGGATCGTGACTTGATTGAGGCTGCAATCGCTCTGCGTTTGCAGTTCGTGCCAGGTGTGATGTCTCCATCAGAGGTGCACCTAGCGCGTTTGTGGGGATGCTCCATCGTCAAGCTCTTCCCCGCAGCTGCGCTGGGCCGTTCCTATTGGCAACGACTAGCAGCTCCTCTGGCTGGCGCTGATGGCTTGCCCTTTTGCATTGCGGCAGGTGGACTTGGCCCTGCTGATGTGGAGCCCTGGCTGGCTGCCGGAGTTGATGCGGTCGCCTTGGGTGGTTCCCTGGTTAACCCCGCCGATTGGGAGGCGTTGGCCAGGCTTGTCGAGCGCCTGCGGACCTAGCTACCACAGGCCGCACTGGCCCTTTTGGCGTAGCAAGTGATCGGCGAGCACTAAGGCCACCATCGCCTCCACCATCGGCACGGCCCGAGGCAGTACACAAGGGTCGTGCCTGCCTTTGGCCTCCAGGGTGGTGGCTTCTCCACGGTCATTGATCGTCTGCTGGGCCTTGCGGATCGTGGCGGTGGGCTTGAAGGCCACCCGAATCACAATTTGCTCGCCGTTGCTGATGCCCCCCTGGATGCCACCGGAATTGTTGGTGGCTGTGTGCAGGGAGCCATCGCTTGTGGGTAGGAAGGCATCGTTGTGCTCGCTGCCCTTGAGCAGGGTGCCTGCGAAGCCCGAGCCGATTTCAAACCCCTTGGTGGCCGGCAGCGACATCACCGCCTTGGCCAGGTCCGCCTCGAGTTTGTCAAATACGGGCATGCCAAGGCCCATTGGCGCCTGGCGTACCAGGCAGGTGATCACGCCGCCGCAGGAATCGCCCTCCCGGCCGATTGCCTCGATGCGCTCGATCATCTGGGCTGCCATGGCTTGGTCGGGGCAGCGCACAATATTTGCTTCCACGGCCGCCAGGGTCACCTGTCCTGGGTCGATCGAAGCCTCAAGGTTGTGGATGCGCTCCACCCAGGCGATCACTTCGGTGCCGTGGGCCTTGGCCAGGAGCTGTTTGGCGATAGCCCCGGCAGCTACTCGGCCGATGGTTTCTCGGGCAGAAGCCCGGCCGCCGCCGCTGCGGGCTTGTATGCCGTACTTCGCTTGGTAGGTGGCATCGGCGTGGGAGGGACGGAAGGCCACTTCCATTTCCCTGTAGTCCTGCGGTCGCTGATCCTTGTTGCGCACCACCATCGCGATCGGTGTGCCGAGGGTCACGCCATCGAGCAGGCCACTGAGAATTTCGACCTGGTCATCCTCCTTGCGGGGGGTGGTGATCTTGCTCTGGCCTGGCTTGCGGCGGTCGAGTTCGGCCTGAATCGCTTCTAGATCCAGCTCCAATCTGGGCGGACAGCCGTCGATGATTACGCCAACCCCGCCGCCATGGGATTCGCCGAAGGTGCTGATCCGAAAGAGATCTCCGAAGCTGCTGCCCATGGCCCACCTGCGTTGGGGCGAGCCTACAAACTGGGCTTCACCTTTGGCATAGCGCGATCTTGAAGAGGCAGGAGCGTGTCGCCCTAATCATGGAGCGGCTGCAGCAGCACTACCCCGAAACCCCTGTACCTCTCGACCACAGCGATTCCTTCACGCTGCTGGTGGCGGTCCTGCTGAGCGCCCAATGCACAGATAAGAAGGTCAACGAGGTCACCCCGGCCCTGTTTGCAGCTGGCCAGGACCCTGCTGCGATGGCAGCCCTGAGCGAGGAGACGATCCTGGCCCATATCCGCCAGCTTGGCCTGGCTCGCACCAAGGCTCGCAATGTCAAACGCCTTGCCGAGCTCTTGCTTGAGCGCCATGGCGGCATGGTGCCCCGCAGTTTTGAACAGCTTGAGGCCCTGCCTGGGGTTGGTCACAAAACCGCAAGTGTGGTGATGGCCCAGGCCTTCGGTGTGCCCGCCTTCCCCGTAGACACCCACATCCACCGATTGGCGCAGCGTTGGGGTCTCAGCAGTGGCAAGAGTGTTGTGCAAACGGAGCATGATCTCAAGACTTTGTTTCCTAAAGAAGCCTGGAATCGCTTGCACCTGCAGATCATTTTTTATGGGCGCGAATTCTGCACGGCTCGTGGTTGTGACGGCACCATCTGCCCGCTGTGCCGGGAGCTTTATCCCCGCCGGCGTACTGCTGTGATCTGGCGTAAGCCCTGACTTCTTGCTTTTACCTAGTGGCTACATACGTAGTCCCCTCTCGCTCTGTGCTCCCTTCTATTTAGCTGCCCAAGCTTGTTGCGCAGGTTGTTGTACAAATTGGGCAACCACCCATGCAACAAAAAAGCCCCCTTATTCAAGGGAGCTTTTGGGATTCCGTTATTGCCCAGCCGTAGCTGGGCTGTTGACTATCAACCGATTGCAGGTGCGGTCAGTGCCACGGGTGTGGCAGTAGCAGCAGCAAGGTCAAGGGGGAAGTTGTGAGCGTTGCGCTCGTGCATTACTTCCATACCCAGACCAGCGCGGTTCAGCACGTCTGCCCAGGAGTTCACCACACGGCCTT
>NZ_JAGQCO010000033.1:0-25857 GCF_024346235.1 Cyanobium sp. BA5m-21 | reverse complement strand
ACCAGCCCACGTAGAGGCGGTTGTTGGTGGAGGTGACCCAGTCGCAAAACTGGTTCCACGCAGAAGCGCCTTGGCGCTGCTGAATAGTGGTTGTCATGAGAACGGTTTGGGGAAGGGCTTACCTGACAGATGCCGGAAGGCTTTGCAGGAAAGCGGTAAGTAGATGCGGGGCGGCAAACCGCTCGCTCATCTGAACTTAACACCAATTCACATCTTCCGGCCAACTTGGAGGCTCAATTGGGCAGCACCAGGACTTATGGCACCGACAAGCCCGGCTGATCACCCCCTATCCGGTGGTCGATGCACAAGGTCCGGCACGGAGATCCCGTCTTGGTGGTTTTCGGAGACAGCCGCCACCGGGACCCTGGTGCCGCGGAGGTGCTCATTCACCCAACAGGTGGCAGCGGCTGCCGCAGCACTGCTGTGTTCTCTGGCGCTAGCTCCATCTTCCTGAGCGCTGCTCGGCTATTCCCTTAGCAGCCTTCCCTTGGAAGCCCCGTTTCGTCCTGCGGCGCAACCCGTAGGGGCCAGTGCTTGATCTGGCGCACCTTGGAGTGCGTGGATAGACGTTCTTGGGTAGCCGCACCGCAAGGTAGGGCCAGCAAAGCCGATGACGCCTGAACTCGCAACTGCGTACTTGAGGGACTCCTGCTGCTCCATGAGGAGCTGTCACAGGATCCTGAGTCGCCTTGGTACGTGGGCACACCAGACCAGACGCAGGTGCTGCATGACGAGTTCTGGATCTTGGCTGGAGAGCTCTACCCCCGCTCCAGCGCTGCCTTGGTAGATGCCTGGTACCGAGCTGGTCGCTCGTCTTTATTACCGGTGAACTGCACCGGCGAGCTGTTCAGCAGCCGGCACCTCCAGCTGGGGGGTTGATTAGGTCTGCTCAGGCAGAGGGTGATGCAGCAACTAAAAATTGAGGCTTTGAGCCGTTAGAAGTAAGAGCAAGGAGCGGCGGATAGGGCAGCTGCTTATGTGACGATTCTTGTTCGCAATCCGCGGTCAACGGGGATTCCACCTATTTTTTGCCCCATCTTGCGGCGCTTGGTGTGTCTTGACCCCAGAACGTCGTACCCATACCATCCGAATACTGATCGCCGATGACGAGGCGAACATCAGGCGCATATTGGAAACGAGGCTGCGTCTAGCTGGCTTTGAGGTGGCTGCGGCGGTGAATGGTATGCAGGCGCTTGAACTCTTCCGCAGCTTTGAGCCGGATGCACTTGTTCTTGACGTGATGATGCCAGAGCTTGATGGTTTCGCTGTGACCGAGAGGATCCGTGCTCAATCAGAAGTGCCGATTATTTTGCTCACTTCATTGAGTGATGTGGGCGACCGCCTCACTGGACTCAAGCTTGGTGCCGATGACTACATACTCAAGCCATTTAGCCCAAAAGAGCTTGAGCTACGTATTCGCTGTGTGCTGAGAAGAAGCTCTCCATTGCTTCTCAGCGGCAAGCAAATAAATAATGGCGCTGAGCTAAAGCCTGCAAGCACTCATTGGATGATTGTAGGGAATTTCAGGGTTGATCTAACGCGCCGCAAAGCCTATCGCGGTGATGAGCGCATCCGTCTAACGGGAATGGAATTCAGCCTGCTAGAGCTATTGATTAACCGAGCGGGTGAGCCAGTCAGCCGGCTGGACATCCTCGAGCAGGTTTGGGGGTATAGGCCCACAAAATCTAATGACAGTCGTGTAGTAGACGTTCACATATCACGACTGCGCGCAAAAGTGGAGGAGGACGTAGAGGTTCCCGAGCTTATTCTTACAACGCGAGGCAAAGGCTACATGTTTCGGCGTTGCAGCCAGGAAGAAATGTCTCTCAAAGTATGAGCCCATGCTCGTGATCTCTCCACAAAGCAGTCAGGACTGGCCCCGGCAGCACCCCCTAAAGTCAACGTATAAGGCCAAAATATTTCAAGAGGTCTTGTTGCAAGCGGCGATGCAAAGGTGTGACATTGACCATATTTTTTGGAAGTGAATTCAATTCAATTCCAGACTTTTCTGCCTCCTTGCGAACCTGCCTCAAGACAGGTATCAGAAGCAAGGCCATCACAAGCGACATCAGCAGCAGCGCCGGAAGAACGCTGATGGTCATGGCAACAAAAACGGTCCCGGCCAGCATTTGACTGGCCAGCACCAGCCACTTCGGTTTGCTTTTGCCGGATAGCTGTTTCATGGCCTCATCTTGATAGCGCTTCCGGCTCGCCGGGCCCCTGCTTTGGTCCGCGAAACAATCCATCTAGGTAGTGCTTGACCACTGCGGGCTGCATCAGCCTGTACTGATCCCATTGCGGGTGATCGTCGATGAATACCGCCATAGCCTGAAATAGATCCTCTGGGAACTGGTTTTCCACACTCACCCCAGCAGCAAGGGCATAGATCAAAAGCTGAGTGAAGATCACTACCGCCAGGGTCTTAAAGACAAAGCGCTCACGATCAAAGGATGGGCTACCAGTTCTTCCAGCCGTAGTGCTGCCCTGCGTCGTTGCTGTTGGCGGTGTAAGCACCTGCCACCAGATCAGCTTCACCGTTGGGGTCGTTATGAATGGCGACCGGCCGTCCCAGGTTGATATGCAGCGCCAGGGCTGCTCGATCACATTGGTCGCAAAGTGGCCGTAAGCCCCGGGTAGCGCAAGGCCGATAGCTGGGCCTCTGCACTTGTGCTGTCGCCGTATTTGGCTCGGATTAACGTTGTATTCATCGTCGGAGCAGGCCTTGCCCCAGCGGTAGCCGGTGCCAGATGCCTTGTCATCCTGGTGCAGGCGGGGCGCACTGCGTCGCACCGAGAGGTGCGCCACCAGGGTGGGGCCTCGGTAAGGACCGCCGGGTCCGCAGCAACGACGTCGAGCCGCAACTGAATCAATTCACTCAAGTTGCTGGGGCTCAGCCTTCCAGGCATAACTGAACTGGCACCAGCGTTCAGCTCAGCAGGGTTTTGCCGTCGAGACGACGGATCGCCACGACCCCGGGCCTGGGCGGCCTGGCGGGTACCCCAGACGGCCAGTTAGATCCGAGCGGCACCCAGCGCAGCTGCTCGAAGCGTTGACCGTTTCGATCGACCAGGCTGTGGGCTTGGGCTTCCACCTCCTTGCCTTGGCGCACACCCTGGCCCTCGCCTGGGTGCTGCACCGCAAGAAACAGCGTGCGGCCCTCGCTATCGAAGCAGGGCCCGCACAGCTCACACCCCACCGGACCGATCGCAAAGCAGAGGGCCTGTCCCGCCATTGCACCTTCGCGCGGCAGCAGCCAGCAGCTGTTGTTGCCGAACACATCGAGGTCGGCATCCCCAGAGCGATCGGTCACCAGCCAGAGGTTGCCGGATGGGTCGAAGGCGAGGTTGTCGGGATGGCTAAAACCGAGCCCGCCCTCCCAGGGCAGGCCGCCAGCGGCCACCATCCGCCAGCGGAAGCGGGCGCCTCGGCCAGCGCCGCCATCGCTCAGGCGCATCACCCAACCGTGGAGCCAGAGGGATTCGCCTTTGGGGCCGCGGAAGACCGCCGGATCACTGCAGCCGCTGTCATCACGGCCTGCCGCCGTGAAAGCGATCAGCAGGTCGCCGTTGATCGGGTCGATATCGGTGTCTTCTGGCCTGGGGCAGGCGGTGGCACCAGCAGCGTTGGCGGCTAGATGGGCATCAATCAAGATCGCCCCCTGCTGCCGCAGCTGCGCCTGCACGTCATCGCCGCCCAACGGGTAAAGATCGCCAAGTTTTTTGTAGCGGCTGCGGTAGGCCTGCAGTGCGGAATCGCTGCTGAGCGCTTCACTGCCGCTGCGCTGGCGGTCGCTGTGGGGCAAAACGACCGGTTGCTCCCAGCCAAAGCGCTCGTAATGACTGGGGGGTTGCGGCTGCACCTCCGTGGTGGCCTCCAGGGCAATCCAGGTGCCGCTGCCTTGTGCGTTGAAACGGGCCACCTCCAGGCGCCCGGCTGCAAACAGCTGCGAATTGGTGCGATCGACCGGGTCTTGCACGAGCCCCTCACTGACAAAGCGGTAAAAGTGGCCGCCATGGCGATCGCAACCCGAATACACCACCAGCGGCTCCCCGGACCGCGCCACAACGGCAACGGCTTCGTGGCGAAAGCGGCCCAGAAGACTGTGCTTAACCGCGGGTTTGCTTGGCTCGCGGGGATCAAATTCCACCATCCAGCCGTACTTGTTGCCGGCCAGCCCGAAGGGATTGCCGAGCCCGTCGAGGCGTGAACCATCCCAGCGGAACGGGCGCTTCTCGGGGGAAGCCGCCGAGCCATCGGCATAGACGGCCTCGGGTACCTGCGACTGAAAGTTTTCCTCAGCGCTCAGCACGGTGCCCCAGGGGGTGGTGCCGCCAGCGCAATTGGCAAAGGTGCCGATGATCCGATCACCCAGGCCGTCGCGGTAGCCAAGCGGCTGGCTGTGGCGAAACACCGCCGCCGCCGGACCGCTGCAGCGCAGTGCCTGCTCCTGCTGGCTGAGCCCGCTTAGCCCATCGATGCGCCGCTCATAGCGACTGCCGCCGAGGCGGCGCCAGCCTGAGCTCCCCTGCTCAAGCTCGAGCACGCCGATGCCGAGATCAGCCATGGCAGCACGGGCCACGGCCTCGATCAGCGAACGCAGCGGGTCGTTCGCAGCCAGGCTGGCCACATCCACGCTGCCGCCGCGGCTGGCCAGGGACTGCTGCAAAGGCTCCAGCGGCAGAGTGGTGCCCACGGCTTCTGAAAAACCTGCCGACCAGGTCTGCGGGCTTATGTATTCGAAGTTGATACTCAACAAGGCCTTCCCGCTAGGTAGGGCCTGAAATGCCAGGTAGTCGTTGTTGAAGCCAAAGCGACCCGTGGCGAGAAGATCCCCCCAGACAGCGATCAGCTCGGCGCGATAGCCCTCGGGAACCAGCAGTTTGTCGTCGACGTTGAACGTTCGATAGATGCGCCGTTGGTCTGCCGCATTCAGCCCGTCAGCAGGCAAGGGCAGAGGTGCACGCACGGGCACAAAGGGCAGGGCAGCATCCCCTGCCGTGCCACGGCTGCGCACCTCAAGCTGCGGCAGCAGCATGGCAGCGGCGCTGCTGCCAGCACCGATGCCCAGTAATTCGAGCAGCTGGCGGCGTTTGAGCGCGGAGCGATTCATTGCTGTTTCATTGCTGGGGTGGCGCTGAGCAGCCCGGCAGCTGGCGCGGCACCAGCCGGGCAAGGTGTGAGCGTTGCAGGGGATTGAAGTTGTCGTCGGTCGCCAGCAGCAAGCTTGGCTGGCCATCGCCAAGGGGCGGAGCCGCAAGCAGCACTTCCCAGTTATCTGGAGCAAGACCGAGCTGCAGCAGATTCCAGCTGATCAGTGGAGCCACGGGGGGAGCGTCAGCGTTGCTGGTTGTGATGGTTGTGATGGCGCTGGCTGGATACAGCACCAGTCGCGCCTGCCACTGATCGGGTGCCGTAAAGCGTCGCCACAAACCGAGCAGTCCCTGCTTGCTGGCCAGCAGATCGGTGAGCCCCAAACCTCCAGGTGGCAGGGCCAAGGGGCGCAGCTCTGCAGGGTGCAAGGCGCCGCTGGCATCGGGCGCCCAGCGCAGCAGCCGTACGCGATCAGGTGGATCTTGCAGCAGGGGCTGTTCAGCCGCCATCAGCAAGGCGCCGTCTACAGGTGAACGGCTCAGGGACTCCGGGCCCCCATTGCTGCGCAGTCCACGCTTGGGCTGGAGGCGCCAACCTGGCGGCAGCTCCCGGCTACTCAGAAGCGAACCTGCGGCCATGTCGTAGCGGAGCAACGCAGCAGGTTGCGCAGGTTGCAGCCGCCCCTCAGTGGCTACCCAAAAGTGCTGGGCTTCAACCACCAGCCCTTCGCCGTCCATGGGCTGCGGCTGCTTCAGCTGTAGGGGTGGCAGCGGCACGAGACCCTTCAGTCCGCCGGCTCGGAAGCCACGCCAGCGGCTGATGCTGCCGCGGGGAGCATCGCTCAGCAGCCACAACTCATCAACTTCTGGGCGGTAGGCCCCGGCCGAGAAGCCACCCCCCTGGCTCGGCTCGATCAGCCGCTGCTCGACAACCTCCCAGCCGGCAGAGAGTGGACAGGGCAGGGCAATAGCGGTGGGTGCGTCCATGGCGAGTGCTCAGGTCGACGCGGATATTTCAGTGGGGGTGGGCTTGAACTGGAAGGACATCGTGCCGATCACGTTCACCGCCCGGATTGGATCAAGGATGCTTCAGCTGTAGCAGAGCTACTGCTCTTTTGCCTGTTGCGCCTGCAGCGTATCCCTGTGCTGAAAAGGCTTGTAGCCATGGCCTCGACACGAGAAAAGTGAGTTTGTGGATGGGGCTGGCATGGATCTCTGGGTGCTTCAAAAGCGACCGACCGGAATGGTCGAGCCCTTTGAGCTGACGCGGTTGCGGGAGGAGGCGCGCGTTCTTGACATCCGCTTTGAGACCGTCGCACCAGAAGAAATCGATCTAATCGTTAGCCGCGGTGGCCGGCGATCAATTCGGCGCTGCGGCGCTGAGGTTCAACTCCCCGATGTCTTGCTGCCCCGTACTGGTAGTGCCACGGATTACTTCTCATTGGCGATCCTGCGCCAGCTGGAGCACCTGGGTGTGGCTGTGGTGAATCGCAGCAGCGCCATCGAGGCGGTCAAGGACAAGCTCTATGCGCACCAAATCCTCGCCCAGAGCAATTTGCCAATCCCACGCACCATGTTGGTTCGCTTTCCAGTCGATCCCCATCTGGTCGCCCAACAGATTGGGTTTCCCTGTGTCATCAAGCTGCTGGTTGGCTCTTATGGCGACGGGGTTGTGCTCAGCCGTGACCCAGCCAGCTTCCGTGACCTGATGGAGCTGGTCTCCGGGCTGGATCGCTCCCAAAGCCTGATCCTGCAGCAGTACATCGGTACAAGACCCGGAAAGGACCTGCGGGTCTGGGTAATTGGCGGCCAGGTTATTGGCGCCATGTTGCGCAGCAGCACCGATGGCAGTTTCAAGGCAAACATCAGTAGGGGTGGGGATGGGCAGGCATTTCCGCTTAACCCAGAGCTGGAGCGACTAGCGCGCGATTCAGCCGCCGCCTTGAACCTCGACATAGCTGGTGTCGACCTGCTGTTTGATGGCGATGGTTACAGCATCTGCGAGGTCAATAGCGCCCCAGGCTTTCAGGGCTTTGAGACAGCCACGGGCCTGAACGTGGCTCGCCTGGTGCTTGAGCACTGCAGATCAACAGTGCAGTTATTGCCGCCAGTTCATGGGCAAGGTCTGGCGTTGGCCCCGCGGCACAAACCGCAAGGGCCCGAACTGCAAGCCCTGAAGGCCGCGACCTGATTGCTTGCTACGGGCTTGCTGGGCTCTCAGAAGAGCAGTCCTGAGCTCGCAACGCTGCACCTTTACGCCAATGCGCCGCAATGTGCCTCAGGGAACCTGGCAGCAGGCTCCAGTTGACGCGAGGTTGATCCCATCTCTGGTTTGAGTAGGTGAGCTGGTCTGATTTGGAGCGGATGGTGGCCGATGCAGAAACCAGCCCGGCGCTCCGGCAGGTCCTCCGCCAGTGCCATAGCCGTCAGGAACTGGTGCACACCGCCCGCCAGCTGGGCTATCGGCTCACCAGATCTGACCTACAAAACGCCTGGCTGGAGCACCACAACGCAGCGGAAGCGCAAGGAGCCACTGGCGTGATCTAGCCACGGAGCGAGGCTGGGCGCGGCAGTATGTAACGAAGACGTTACATGGCTCTCATGACAGTCGGGGAAGTCTTTCTGGAGTCCATCTCTAGTGGTGTGATCACGGAGCATGAGATCTCCTGGGTCGCCTCCCAGCAGGGTGGCTTTGCCCGCCACGAGGAAGCCTTGGCGCTTCGGTTGGGGCGCTTGGTCGACGAGGGGCAGATCAACCTTGGTTGCCGCCTGCCAAGCCGGCGCCGCGGCAGAGCGGCCGCTTGCGCCTGACACCGCAGCAGCTCTTATGAATCAAGACGACTCACTGCACTACTGGCGGAACATGCGCATCGCCATGGAGGCTGCAGGTGCAACCTCAAGTGCCATTTACAAACGCGCCCTAGCGATCACCCAGGGTCTTCCAGATCCCCTCGCATCTCAGGATTTAGCCGAGGGATAATTGTTGGTCCCTTTCTGATCCGGAGGTTTCAGGTCAGGTGGTGGCCCTCCCAATCAGCCTGGAAACGCAAACGCAGCTCGACCATTGCTGCAACCTTTCACAACCTATGGCATTCGTCTTAACACGACGAGTTTTTCAGCATCGCGCTGATTAACTTCATATGGAGCAATTGCAGCGTGTTGAGCGCTTCAATGGCCACGCCGCAATGATTGGCTTTGTGATCGGTGTTGTTCCGCCTGCCACACCCGGCTTTTACCTTTCCGCTTCTAATCTATCTTTGCAGTTGCATTGCCGGGTTAGTTAAGTCTACCAATATTATTTCTTTTCAACATTTTGGCCGCCCAACAATCGACTCTTAATCCATTATTGCTTGGCCCGCCCCCATTTTTATTATGTCTCAGTACATCAAGGACGACGTTGAAAGATTAAGCCGCGGTAAATCGACTCAATCAAAAATAGGAAGCCGTCGAGTTCCTCACAGGTTAACGCAAAAGGAACGCATCCTTTTTGAAGCGGCAAAGCGTCAAGGCTTCTTGAAAGTCCCTGTAGCTGGTATTCGCCCAAACGTTCTTAATGTTTATAAGTCGTGGTGCGATGCCGAGGGTAGAGGTTGCATCATTGTAGATAGCATTAAATCATAGAAGGCTTGCCAGCGCGGATAGCCTCAGCTCATAGCTTCCCAATGCAAAACGCTCCGTGCAGAACTGGCAGCTGTGGGCCGTAGCGGCCGCGCTCTCCGCAGCAGTAACCGCTCTATTGATCAAGGTGGGCGTGCAGGGAGTGGATGCGGGGATGGCCACCCTGTTCCGCACCCTGGCCGTGGCGATTGTGCTGGCTCTGGTGCTGCTGGTCAGCGGCCGGCTCGATTGGCAGGAGCTACGCCACCTGCCCGCTCTCAGCCTAGGCGCTCTCGCCCTCTCCGGTCTGGCGACAGGGGTCTCGTGGTTCTGCTACAGCCGAGCCCTGCAGCTGGGGCCCGTGGCTGGGGTGGCGGCACTCGACAAGCTCAGTGTTGTGCTGATTGCCCTGCTGGCGCTGCTGCTGCTTGGTGAGGAGCTCGACCTCAAGGCCTGGCTCGGGGTGGTGCTGATGGCTATCGGCGCTGCTTTGGTTGCCTGGGTCTAGCGGCTCAGGCAGGCCGGATCGCGCTGAAACAAACCGTCGAGGTAATGCCGGCTCACGGCCCGGTCCTTGCAGCCGTGCTGGAACAGGAAGCCCGCAAGCGCTGCCTGCAGCAGGCGGTACTGGTCCCAGTTGGGATGGCTGCTGATGAATTCCCGCATCGCCTGATACAGGTCCTCCGGGAACTCATTGACGACGCTCACGTGGACCAGCAGATGGTCGGGGATTTGGCTCATGCGTTCATCACGGCAGTCCACCCATCAAGTCACGTGCACCGCAGCGGCGTCAAAGCAGCAAAACCAGTCCGACAAGGCCGTGTCTTGCCGTGAGAAGTAAGTCCTGAGCTGCCTTCCTGGCGGCTTGCTGCTCCGCTTGGGCTGGCCAAAACTCCCCGCTGCCGCCGGTCAAGAGGAGAGGGCTTTTCCACAGCGGGGGCTGCACTGCTGGCACCAGCAGCGGGCTCTGGGGCGTTCAGCCTGTGGAAAAGTCGCCGGTTATGGCGGGATACCGCTGAATTCGGGGGAAAACCCCATAGCTCAGCAGCCCTGATCAATCCGCCCATGCCCCTGCAGCAATACCAATCGGGTTAAGCGAAACACCAGCTCCTGTCTGATCTCCTAAGCAGAACGGCCCAGGGCCAGACAGTGGCCGCCAAAGTGCCTGGTACGACTCAAAAATCTATTTGAGAGTTTCTGGCTTAGAAGGCTTGGGGAGTCGTGGCTGTGACAAGCCAAGCCACAGTTATACCAACGGTTTAACTCTCTCAGCGCCTCAAAGCCAGTGACGGCGAGTGACAGGAAGGAGCGTTCACAATGGGCAAGCTCCCCAACCTGGGCTTTTCTCATGGCTGATCACGACGGACGGATACTCAGCGTTCGGGAAATGATCAATGCTCACCTGTTCCCGCTTCTGGCCTTAGTCGCCACAGCGAGCTCAGTCTCGATTGCCCTATCGCTTGGCCCCATTGCTGGCCAGTCCTCCCGCTGGAATCAGTGCTTCGATGCTGGGTTGGCGTGGCTGGAGCGCACAAGTCCCCGCATCAAAGGTGGCGACAGCACGGCCATTGCGGCCAACTTCTGCAATGGCGGCCTGCCCAACAAGCCTGCGCGCTAGAGACACAGACGGTGCTAGTGCGTCAGAACTAGCACCTTGTTGGATGGGCAAGCAGGCTTGGATCCCAAGAGTTGGAGCGGATACCTGATGTACTTCGTCGATTCAGTTGGGGCTCTGGCGTAGATGTTTAAGCACGACGAGTGACAGATGCCATGAGCAGCTACCTGATCAGACGCGACGACGGCATCAGCGACGGCATCGCCGGTCAGGTGTTCGACAGCTACGACGCGGCCTATGCGGTGGTTGAGCGTTACTACGCCGATATCTGCTGCTCAGACGATCGCGAGTACTACCGGATCGAGGTCTTAAGCGAGGAACTCCCTGGCTCCCCACAGCTCGCCCCAATGGTCAAGCCATTCGGCGACCGCCTGGCGTGTCAAGTGCCGAGTTCACCTTCCTTGAGCACGACAGTGACCCGATGGCCTTGAATGAACCAACCCCAACCTGAGCAGGCTTCATGAAAAACACTTTCCTGGCCGCCGTCTTTGGAGGTGCCCTCACCCTTGCGGCGGTGCCCTCCTCCGCCAGTGAGTTGTGCGGGATCGGCTTCATCAGGGGCCCCTTGGGGAACTGTGTCGCACGGGGTGTGGTTGCTGCACCCGTTGTTGCACCTGTTGTTGTTGCCCCAGTTGTCATTGCCCCCGTCGTCGCCCCTCGTGCGGTAGTGGCCCCTGGCGCTGCTGCCGTGCGCGGCCCTAATGGTGGCGCTGTCGTCCGTGGCCCCGAGGGTGCGGCTGCTGTGCGTGGCCCTAACGGCGGGGCAGCTGTTCGCGGACCCGAAGGCCGCACCTACGTTCGCCGCTGAACGAGTTGGCTACAGACCCACTGCGGCCCGGTGAAACTGGTGATCCAGCCGGGCTATCGCTTCGCGGTGGTGCAGGGGTTGGGTTCAGCTCTGCAGCTGGATGTTCGGAGTGAATATCTGATAGTCCCAGCCCCCAACCTGGTTGTTGAAGGTCTGGTTGTTGAACAGGTCGGAGTAGATCGCATTCCAGTTGGAGATACCGCTATCTCCCAGGCCAACGCTGATCACCTTGAGGTTGTCCGGACTGCCACTTTTCAATGCGGTGCTATCGAGGGCTGCATTGAGCTCCCGTTGGTTCTGGCCCCAGATGTCCACCCCATTGGCCGTGGGCACTTTGATCGGCGTGCCATTGCTCAAATAGCGCAGGCCTGAACTGGTGATCGGATCACCGCCCAGATCGGCATCGGTGGGCAGGGCCACATTGACGCCGCTCCAGCCTTGGCCGTATTCGGGCCGGTTGTCCCACCAGGGACGCCGCTCTGGGCGTCCGTCGGTGAGCAGACCCACGTAGGTGAGGGTATCGGTGGTCACGGAGGTGAGTTCGTCTTTCAGTACGTCCTTGAGCGCCGTGAGTGCCCCCAGCATTTCAGTGCCGCTGTAGCGGTTGCCGCGAGTGCCCGGGGCTGAATAGGCATCGAGGTCGCTGGGCGCAGGCAGGCCTCGCGCGATCCAATCGGGGCTGGTGCTGCTGCCGTATTGCTGGTCGGGTGTGGCCGTCGCCATAACATCGCTGGACAGAATGACCCCCTCGGCTGTGCTGCTGCTGGTGATCACCGTTTTGGTATGGGTGACCAGATAGCTGAAGTCGATCGTGTGAATGGTGACCTTCTGGGCGGTTTGGTTGTCGAATGGATTGTCAATGAGTTCCCAGTTGAGGATTTCGGTGGCCAGGATCTGGTTGTTGGTGAGTTGAACATCGCCATTGAAACCGATTTGGTCGCCCTGCTTGAAGATGTAGCCAGCGTTGTTGAAGACAGGCTTGAGGTAGTAATAGAAGGCAATGCGGTTCTGGGCCTCAAGACGGGTGACGCCTGTGGGGTCGAGCCCCTGCATGGAAGTGGAGTTGTCAAGCAGCAGGAATAGGTTGACGGGACTCGCGTCGGTAACGGGAATCGGCGGCTCGGGCCCCACCGACGGGCTGTCGTAGTTGATGTAGACCGTGGCTGGGTTGCTGGTGGCTCCCTGTTCGTCCTGGATGGTGTATTTGATCGGGGTTGGGTTTGTTGTGAAACCCGGATTGGGTGTGAAGGTGATGTCGCCATTGCCAGGGTCCACACTCCAGGTGCCCTGGCCAGGAACAACAAGCGGTTCGCCTGGATTCGCAGTTCCTTCGATCTTGATCGTGTTCGGCACCAGCCTGGAATCGATGTCTGTGTCGTTGGCGATCACGCGGATGGTGCCGCTCTGGCCTGACGTCATCCGGCCGATGTAGTCATCACTGGCCTTGGGGTTGTCGTTGGTTCCCTCAACCGTGATGGCGAGCACGGCGATGTCCGTGAGTCCACCACTGTGGTCCAGCACGGTGTAGTTGAAGAATTCGGTGAGACTGTCGCCTTGGTTCAGTCGTTCCACCGTCAGGTCGCTGTTGTTCACCACGTAGGTGAAACTGCCGTTGGCATTGAGCAGCAGGCTGCCGTACTGCCCCTGAATGGCACTGCCAACGCTGCCGGCCGTGCCCGACCCTTCCACGGCACCGGTGCGGATGGCGGTGACCGTTCCCTTGCTGGGTAGCGGTGTGTCGTTGCTGTCGACGTCCGTGTCGTTGGTCAGCACGTTGCCGCTGGCGTTGGCGCCGCCACTGCTGTTGTTGATCCCTCCGGCTTCCTTGGCGATGCCGATGTCATCGTTGGCCACGGGGGCATCATTGCTCCCCAGGATCGTGATCGTCAGTACGGCCAGGTCCGTGAGTCCGCCGGTGTCGCTCACGGTGTAGTTGAAGCTTTCGCTCAAGCGGTCGCCCGGATTAAGGGCTTCGACCGTTGGGTTGGCATTGTCAATCACATAGCGGTAGCTGCCATCTGATTGGATCGTCAGTGCGCCATAGCGCCCCTGCAAGGCTGAGCCAATCGTGCCGGCGCTTCCTGCGCCCTCCACGCCACCCAGGCGAATCGCGGTGATCGTCCCGTTGATCGCTGGAGTGTCGGAGCGATCGACATCGCTGTCGTTATTCAGAACATCCCCGGTGGCGTCGGCACCACCCGTGCTGTTGCCGACGCCACCGGCTTCCGTTGCCGTGGCACTGTCGTCGCTGGCGACGGGGGCATCGTTTCTGCCGGTGATCGTGATGGTGAGTACGGCCGTGTCGGTGAGGCCACCGGTGTCGCGCACCGTGTAGTTGAACGTCTCGATCAGTTGGTCGCCCGCATCCATGCCATCCACCTCGGGATTGGCGTTGTTGAGCGTGTAGGTGTAGCTCCCGTTGGCACTGATGCTCAGGCTGCCGTAGGTGCCGACAAGCAGGAAGCCACCGTTCCCGTCCGGGCTGCCTGCTGTACCTGAACCCTCCTTGGCTCCTGAGCGGATGGCCGTGACCGTGCCCTTGGTGGACAGTGGCGTGTCGTTGCTATCGACATCCCTGTCGTTGCTGAGCACGTTGCCGCTGGCGTTGGCACCGGGGGTGCCGTTGCGGGTACCGCCTGCCTCCACAGCTGTGCCGGTTTCGTTGCTTGCCGTTGGAGTGTCGTTCGCCCCCTCGATCGTGATCGTGAGTACGGCAGTGTCTACCAGTCCGCCGATGTCGCGCACGGAGTAGTTGAAGCTCTCCTGGAGGGTCTGGCCCGGGCTGAGGGCATCGACGGTTGGGTTGCTGTTGTCGACGACGTAGGTGTAGGTGCCGTTGCTGTTGATGGTGACGGTGCCGTAAGCCCCACGGACCACAAAAGCTCCAGCGCCATCAGGCATCCCCGCCGTGCCGGCTCCTTCGCTGGCACCGGTGCGGATCGCTGTGACGACTCCGTTCAGGGCAGGTGTGTCGTCGCGATCGACATCGCTGTCGTTGCTGAGCACGTTGCCGGTGGCATTGCTGCCGGCGGTGCCATTGGCCACACCGCCCGCTTCAAGGGCGCTGCCGCTATCGTTGCTGGCAACGGGGGCATCGTTGACACCGTTGATGCGGATATTGAGAACTGCGGTGTCAGTCAGGCCACTGGGGTGATCGAGAACCGTGTAGTTGAACGCTTCGATGATGAAGTCGCCGGCATCCAACGCTTCGACGAAGCGGTTGCTGTTGTTCACCACATAGGTGTAGGTGCCATCGGCCGCGATGTTGAGGGTTCCGTAGAAGCCGACAAGTTCAAAGCCACCTCCGGCGATCGCCGTACCGGCGAGACCCACCCCCTCCTTGGCGCCTCTGCGGATGGCCGTGATCGTGGCCAGCGGTGGTGCCACGCTGTTGCCGCCATCGTTATTGTCGACATCGCGATCATTGCTGATCACGTTGCCGCTGGCATTGCTGCCGGCCGTGCCGTTCAAGGTGCCGCCTGCCTCCACGGCCGTGCCGGTGTCGTTGGCTGCGATCGGGGCATCATTGGCCCCGTCGAGCCTGATCGTCAGCCGTGCGATGTCGGTGAGGCCACCGCGGTCACGCACCGTGTAGTTGAACTCGTCGCTGAGAGTTTGGCCCGGGCTGAGAGCATCAACGGTTGGATTGCTGTTGTTGACCACATACGTGTAGCTGCCGTTTGCACGGACGGTGAGGATTCCATAGCTGCCTGTCAGTACGAATCCACCGCTTCCATCGGCAGTACCTTCCGCGCCGGAACCCTCCGTTGCACCGATGCGGATCGCGGTGACCGCTCCGTTGAGCGCAGGAGTGTCGTCGCGATCGACATCGGTGTCGTTGCTGAGCACGTTGCCGGTGGCATTGCTGCCGGCGGTGCCATTGGCCACGCCGCCCGCTTCTAGGGCAGCACCACTGTCGTCGCTGGCGACAGGAGCATCATTGACACCGTTGATGCGGATGTTGAGAACAGCGGTGTCAGTCAGGCCGCTGGGGTGATCGAGAACGGTGTAGTTGAACGACTCGATGATGAAGTCGCCGGCATCCAGTTCATCGACGATTGGGTTGCTGTTATTCAGCACATAGCTGTACCTGCCTTTGGCCGCGATGGTGAGAGTGCCGTAGAAGCCGACAAGCTGGAACAGGTCTCCGGCGATTGCCGTACCCGTGAGCCCCTCACCTTCCTTGGCACCCCGGCGGATGGCCGTGATCGTGGCCAGCGGGGGTGCCGCGCTGTTAGCACCGTCGTTGTTGTCGACATCGCGATCGTTGCTGATCACATTGCCGCTGGCATCGCTACCGGCCGTACCGTTCTGCGTGCCCCCTGCCTCAACGGCTGTACCGCTGTCGTTGGTGGCAACAGGAGTGTCGTTGCTGCCACCGATGTTCACCGAAAGCACGGCAGTGGTCGTGCCCACCCCGTCGCTGACGTCGTAGTTAAAGAACTCGCTCAGCGTGTCGCCAGGATCGAGCGCATCAACAACAAGATTGCTGTTGTTGATCCTGTAGATGGAGTCGCCATTGGGATTGACGGTCAGCGTGCCGTATAGGCCCGTGAGCACCAAGTTTCCGGCTGCATCGACACTCCCTGCCGTGCCTGAGCCAGGGGTGTCGCCCGTACGGATGGCGATCACGGTGGTCCCGGCCGGGAGGCTGGGATTGTCGAGCAGATCACCGCGGCCGGCGAATCCGCCGGAGCTGTTGTTCACGCCGCCAGCTTCGCCGGCGATGAGGGTGTTGTTGGTGAGGTTGCCATCCTGAGCGCCTTCAATCGTGATCGTCAGGATGGCGATGTCCGTGAGGCCACCTGGATGATCGAGAACCGAGTAGTTGAATGACTCCGTTAAGAGATCGCCGGGGTTGAGCGCACCGACTGTGGCGTTGGCGTTGTCCACCACATAGGTGTAGGTGCCGTTGGCGGCGATCGTGAGGGTGCCGAAGCTACCCACCAGCACGAAACCACCACTGCCCTCCGGTGTGCCGGCAGCACCTGCACCCTCTGTTGCACCACGGCGGATGCCGACGATCGTGCCATTGATGGCCGGGGTGTCATTCAAGTCGACGTCGGTGTCGTTGAGCAGCACATTGCCGGTGGCATCGGCTCCGCCCAAGCTGTTGCTGATGCCGCCAGCCTCAATGGCGGTGCCGGCATCATCGCTGGCCAGCGGGGCATCATTGACCCCGTTGATGTTGATGGTCAGAACGGCGGTGTCGGTGAGGCCGTCGGGATGGTCCCGAAGCGTGTAGTTGAACGTCTCCGTCAGAACATCACCGGGGTTGAGCGCGTCGACCGTGAAGTTGGCGTTGTCCACCACATAGGTGTAGGTGCCATTGGCGTTGAGGGTCAGGCTTCCGTAGGCGCCGGCCAGCGCTGCTCCGAGGCTGCCGGCGTTGCCAAGCCCTTCCTTGTCGCCGCTGCGGATCGATAACACCGAGGCCAGCGGCGGGGCGACAAGATTCGCCCCATCCGCCGCATCCACATCGCGATCGTTGCTAATAACGTTGCCACTGGCATTGGTGCCGGCCGTGCCGTTCAACGTGCCACCTGCTTCAAGGGCTGTGCCGGTATCGTTGTTTGCAATCGGGGCGTCGTTAGCCCCAGTGATGGTGATGGTGAGCACCCCGATGTCGCTTAGCCCACCGAGACGATCACGCACGGTGTAGTTGAAGCTCTCGATCAGAGTGGCGCCGGGATCGAGTGCATCAACAGCTGGATTGCTGTTGTCGACGACGTAGATGTAGCTGCCGTTGGCGTTGATCGTGAGCGTGCCATACAGGCCCGCCAGCCCAGACCCGATCGATCCGGCTGTTCCCGCCCCCTCGGTGGCGCCGGTGCGGATGGCGCTCACGGATCCATTCAGGGCCGGCGTGTCACCGGCGTCGACGTCGGTGTCGTTCAGCAGCACATTGCCGGTGGCATTGGAGCCGGCGGTGCCGTTGCGTGTCCCGCCGGCTTCCAGTGCAGTGCCGGTGTCATTGACGGCGACGGGTGCATCATTGGCTCCGGTGATGATGATCGTCAGGACGGCCGTATCCGTCAGTCCGCCGGGATGGTCGAGCAGGCTGTAGTTGAATGTGTCGCGAAGTGTGTCGCCGGCATCGAGGGAATCTACCGCCAGTTTGTTGTTGTCAACGATATAGATGTAGGCACCATTGGCATTCAGCGTCAACGAGCCATAGAGACCTTCCAGCGCTGCCCCAACCACACCGCTGGTGCCGCTGTCTTCCTTGTCGCCGGTCCGTACAGCCGTGATCGTGCCCTGCGGCGGGCCAGTGAGATTGTTGCCATCGGCCGTATCCACATCACGGTCGTTGCTGATCACATTGCCGACGGCATTACTGCCTGGGGTGCCATTTCGGGTGCCACCAGCTTCGATGGCACTACCGATGTCATCAGCGGCCACGGGGGAATCATTGGCGCCGCTGATCGTGATCGTCAGAACCCCGATATCCGTGAGCGCACCATCGGAGACGGTGTAGTTGAATGACTCACTCAGGAAGGCGCCCGGATCGAGGGAGTCGACCGCTGGATTGGTGTTGTTGACCACATAGATATAGGTGCCGTTGGCCTGGAAGGTGATCGATCCATACAGGCCCTGCAAGGGCGCACCGATGGTGCCGGCTGTGCCTGATCCCTCGGTCGCTCCGGTGCGGAAGGATTCGACGAAGCCGTTGCGCGCGGGCGTGTCTTTGGAGTCGACATCGGTGTCGTTGACCAGCACGTTGCCGCTGGCATTAGCTCCAGGGGTGCCGTTTAGGGTGCCGCCTGCCTCAATCGCCGCACCTACATCGTTAAACGCAACCGGGGCATCATTGCTGCCCAGGATCGTGAGGGTCAGAACAGCGGTATCACTCAGGCCACCCGGGTGATCCAGCAGGGTGTAATTGAACAACTCGGTGAGTGTGTCACCGGGTTTGAGTGCATCCACCGTGGGGTTGCTGTTGTCCAGCACATAGTGGTAGGAGCCATCGGCATTGAGTGTCAGCGAGCCATACAGGCCCTTGAGTGCCGCACCCAGGTTGCCCGTGGTTCCGGATCCCTCATTGCCTCCGGTGCGGAACGACAACACCTTGCCCTGGGGTGGTGCCACCAGATTGTTGCCATCGGCGTTGTCAACATCGCGATCGTTGCTGATCACATTGCCGCTGGCATCCGCCCCGGGGGTGCCGTTGAGGGTGCCCCCCGCTTCGATGGACACGCCGTTGTCGTCGTCTGCCACGGGGGCGTCATTGACGCCCTGGATCGTGATGGTGAGCAGCCCGATATCGCTCAACGCCCCATCGGAGACGGTGTAGTTGAACGATTCGCTGAGGCTGGCGCCAGGATCGAGGGCATCAACAATGGGGTGATTGTTGTCGATGTTGTAGGTGAAGCTGCCGTCGACATTGACAATCAGCTGCCCGTAGATTCCCATCAGTGGCGATCCCAGGGTCCCAGCGCTGCCCGCTCCCTCGCTGGCTCCCGTTCGGATGCCGGTCACCGTTCCCTTGATGGTCAGCGGGTTATCGGCGGGATCGGGGTCGCTGTCGTTGCTCAGCAGGTTGCCGTTGGCGTTGGAGCCGGCGACGCTGTTGAAGCGACCACCGGCTTCGATCGCGGCGCCGGTGTCGTTCGCTGCCACCGGAGGGCGGTTGGCGACAAGGATCACGGTCTTACTGCTGAGATAGTCGTTCAGAGCGCCCGGCCCATCGCTGCCGTTGCGCTCGCCGTTGGCAGCGCCCGATGCCCCTGGAGTGCTGCTGCCGGTGCTGTTGCCGTCGCTGCCGTTGGCTGTGCCTGTGCCCGGCAGGCTGGTGTAGCTGACACTGGCACTGTTGGAGAGGGCTGTGCCCGGTGGCAGGGTCGCTGCCAATACCCCCTGATAGGTGATGGTGACCGACTGGTTGATGTCCAGCTCAGGCACCTCTAGCTGGATGCGGTCGCTCAGGCCGTTGCTGCCGCTGAAGATCGAGGTGTCGATCACCGCTGGCGCCGCCGGCTGGCTCTGCACAACGGTGGGCGCTCCGCTGAGATCGAAGTTGATGCCTAGGGCATCGAGATTGTCGTCAACGCTGAGGTTGAAGGCCTTGGCCGTACCCGTGTTGCGGATGACCACGGTGTAGACGAGGGTGTCGCCGGGGGTGGGGTTGGCGTTGCCGCTGGCCCCGGTCTTCTGGAGCACCACCGTCTTGTCGGTCTGCAGCAGTGGTTCTCGCACCAATAGGGGCGGGGCGCTCGAGGTGCTCTCCGCCACAGCGCCGTTGAGGCCGGCGCTGGCGATGAAGCTGTTGGTGATGGTGGTGCCGGCCTGGTTGCCGGCCACGTTCGCCACCAGGGCGTTGAACTCGATCAGCACCGATTCGATCTGCGTCGGATCGGTGTTGCGGTTCACGAGCTCTCCCAGATCCCAGCTCAGCGTCTGCCCCGCGATCGTTGGCGCGTAGCTGGCGGTGGGGATCACCGTGTTGTTGTTGCCGATGCTCGGCAGGTAGTACGGATCGATCACCCCCTGGTTCCAGCTCAGATCGGCAGCATTGGCGGCGACGAAGGCCAGTTTTGCCGTGTTGTCGGCCAGGAAGGTCAGTCCGGAGGGCAGGACGTCGCGCATGGTCGCTTTGCCCACGGTCCCCTGGGGGAGGTCCGTCTTGAGCCGATAGCGCACGATCTCGCCGATCACCACGTCGTTGCCGCTGGTGTGGGCCTCGGAGGTGAGCCGGGTGCTCTTGATGGCATCCAGGGCCTGGCTCACCACCGACTGGCTGGCGCTTTTGGCGTAGTTGTTGAGGCTGCCACCACTGCCATCCCGCTCGCCCGTGGCGGTGCCGGAGGCACCCGGGGTGGTGCTGCCGGTGCTGTTGCCGCCGCTGCCATTCGGCGTGCCGGTGCCGGGCAGGCCGGTTTCGACGGGGCCCAGCTGGGCCTCCGGCTCGATTACGCCTTCAGCCGTGATCTCGTTGCCGGCGTCTTCGGACGCTTTGGTCAGGGCTCGGCCGATGGAGGCTCCCTGTTCATCAACGGCACCAGCTTCAGCGGCCAATCCTCCGATCTCACCTGGGGCGGCGGCGGTCTGTTTGCCCAGTGGTCCCGTCCGGACTGGTTCATCAGTGCTGCGATCGGTGGCGATGGGTTGAGCAGCCAACAACCCTTTGCCATCAGCAGCAGTAATGCCGCCGGTGTCCGCACCAGCTCCCCTTCCGGCAGTGGCAGTGCTTTCAACACGGCACTGAATTTTGGTGGACGCATCCGTCTGTCCGACACCCAGTTGCTCGAACCCAGCGCCCTACTCACTACCTCCAGCCTGTCCTTCGGCCAGGTGAGCATTCCCGATGGCACCACCAACCAGAGCTTTTTGCTGCCCTCCAGCAGCAGCACCGTTGGCACCGCCGACATCGGTTTCACCTGGCGGGCGCCGATGCAGCAAGGCAAGAACCTGATCACACCATCCTTGCGGGTGAGCTGGCTGGGCGCTGGCTTCCTAGGCGGAGAGCCCGCCACGGTGGTCAGCAGCGGCAGCGGCAGCCAGGCCACCCAGGCCACCGGCTCCCTGGTGCAGAGCAGTGGCCTTGGCCTGCAGGGGCAACTGGCCTACACCCTCAGCGACAACACCACCTTCTATGTGCGGGGCGGCGCCGGGTTGTATTCCGGTGGCACCGCCTGGGACGTGGGTGGTGGCGTCAAGTTCCGCTGGGGCGGTGCCACCCGCAGCGTGGCGGCCGTTCCGGCCCCTGCCCCTCAGCCCGAGCCCGCCCCAGCTCCGGTGGTAGTGCCGGCCCCAGAGCCCCAGCCGATCCGAGGCCTGTGGTGAGGCAATCTCTCCCCAGTCCTTCAACTTCACTTGAAGGAAGCCCGCTGGGCTGGTAATCAGGCGGCTATCGCTTCAAGAGCCAGTGAAGCTCCTCCCGGCAATTTTATGTTGCAGGTATTGCTGAGCTGCCGTGTCCCAGAGCGAGCTACTGCGGTTTCTGGCCCATGTGGGGACTGATTCAGCCGCTACTACTGAGTGCGCTTTAGCCCGCATTCAGTACTTACAAAACAAAACCCCTGAGGTGGCTGCAATTGCTGAGCCAGCCACGGGATCCCTTCAATTAGAAGTGAGGGGCTTAAATCCCGAGGGTCTCGCCACCATCGATGTAGAGATCGTGAATGGCAATATGCGCCGAATCAGGAGACAACAAAGAGGTCGCCGCCGCAGCTACCTGCTCGGCCTCTGCGGTTGCAACCACGAGCGCCGCAATGGAGGTTTGATCGGCGAGGCCAACTTGTACCACATCCACTTGTAGATCATCACGGCGCAATTCGTTGGCCAGAGCATCCATTGGCTCATCGGAAATGCCAGCGATCACGCGCCTGTCGGTCCAGGCCTCCCCGGCAACACGACGGGCGATTGCTGCACCGATGCCGTGGGCAGCTCCCACCACCACAGTGGTTCCTGGGGCCATTTACTTTTCCTTTGATTAAGTCTGCTTCATGGCTAGCAATTCCTCAGCAAAGTGTGGCTTAACTGCGCCAGTGGTGATTGTCTATGGTTGGGTTAAGCCAGGTACATGGGGCATCGATGTTTCAATCGGCACCTGCAACACGTTGTTGGTGAGGGCGAACAGTACGTACTGGGAAACCAAGCCGATCAGATCCACCACCTGCTGGGCGCTTAATTGGCTGCCGTATTCAGACCAAAGTTCAGCAGATACGGTGCGCTCTTCCACCATGGCTTCTGTCAGCGTGAGCAAGGCCCTCTCAAGGCCGTTGAAAGCCTCAAAGCGACCCATCCGCACCGCTTCAATTTCCTCATCACTGGCACCAAACTCCTTGGCCACTAAAACGTGGTGCTTCCAGACGTAATCGCTTGCATAGAGGCAGCCAATCCGCAGGATTACCAACTCCTGCTGCCGCTCACCGAACGACATCGAGCTCTTGCTGGTGACCCACCAATTCAGAAAGGGGGCAAGCAGGTCTGGGCTGTGCATCAGCTGGCCCAACACATTTTCCGGATAGCCCGGCCCTTTCAGCCCTGCCCCAGGAATGCGCTCCAGAATGGCGCAACACTCTGGGCTCAGATTATTGGTGGAACAAGCGCCCTGCCTTGGGTTGCTCTCATTGGGGTGAACAGGTGGGATGCCCATCACGGGAGTGGATTTTGTTCGCCATACATTTAACTCCTAGCAGCCGTTTGGGGTGACCAAAACCCCGGTTTGCTTCTAATTTTGAACATGCTTGATTTTCTGTAAGTCATGCTCGCCAGCACCGGACGCGAAGCACAAGTGCAGTGTGTCCAAATCTGACCCTGTAGGTGTTGGCGCCAACCCGTGGGCCTATCGCGCCTCTTAGGGTCGGGTTGATGGTTGATCTGACGCTGCTAAGTAGGGACGCTTGCTTGCTTTGCTGCCGCGAGCGAGAGGGGCGATGCCGGATCTAATCGTGATCGGCAGTGGCCTGGGGGGCCTTTGTGCCGCCGCCATCGCCTCGCGCCACGGGCTGGAGGTGCAGGTGCTGGAGGCCCACAGCCAGCCCGGCGGCGCCGCCCATGGTTTTCGACGGGGACCCTTCCACTTCGAGTCTGGCCCCTCGCTTTGGAGCGGGCTGGGCCGCTGGCCTAGTGCCAACCCCCTGGCCCAGGTGCTGCGGGCCGTGGGTGAAAGCGTGCCGGTGACCCGCTACTCGGAGTGGGGCCTGCTGTTGCCCGAGGGCAATCTTCGGGTTGGCGTGGGTTTGGATCCATTTCTGGAGGTGCTCCGCAGCCTGCGGGGGCCAGCGGTCGCCGCTGAATGGCAGGACTTTCTGGTGGCCATGGCCCCGTTGTGCCGCGCCGCCGGATCGCTGCCGCTGTTGGCCCTGCGCCCCGGTGCTGGCCTGCTCACCACTCTTGGCAGCCAGGGGTTGGGGCTGATCGGCCAGGCGGGCCAGCTGGCAGCGCTGGGCGGAGCTTTTGGGCCTATGGCCCGCCGCCATCTGCGCGATCCCTTTCTGCTCCATTGGGTGGAGATGCTGTGTTTTCTGATCTCCGGCCTGGAGCCTGATCAGACCAGTGCAGCCGCCATGGCCACCCTGTTTGGCGAGTGGTTTGAGCCCGATGCGGGGTTGGACTACCCGATAGGTGGCAGCCCCGCCGTGGTGGACGCATTGGTGCGGGGCATCCGCCGCCATGGGGGCGAGCTGCGCACGGGCGCGGCGGTGGCTGAAATCGAACTGTCGGGGGGGCGGGCCACGGGGGTGCGCCTTGTCAGCGGCGAACGGCTGAACGCCCGCCACGGAGTTATTAGTAATGCCAGCCCATGGGATACGGCCGCCCTGCTGGGTAAGGGCAGTGCACCGGAGCGTTGGCGCCAGAAGCTTCTGGCTGCGCCGGCTTGTCCCAGCTTTCTTCACTGGCACCTGGCTTTCAAAGATGAAGGCCTGGCCGAGCTGCCCATCCACCATGTGTGGGTGGGAGATTGGCAGCGGGGCATCAGGGCTGAGCGCAACATGGTGGTGCTGTCGATGCCGTCGCGGCTGGATCCCTCCCTGGCACCGCCGGGCCACCAGGTGTTGCACGGATACACGCCAGCCAACGAACCCTGGGAGCTATGGAAGGATCTGGAGCGGGGCACCCCCGCCTATGAGGAGCTGCGCCGCGAGCGTTGCGGTGTGTTCCATGGCGTTTTCGATCAACTGGTGCCCGATTGGCACGAGCGGGTGGTGCTTGAGCTGCAGGGAACCCCCCTCAGCCATCGCGACTTCCTGCGGGTGCACCAGGGCAGCTATGGCCCCGCCTGGCCCGCCAACCGCGGAGCCTTCCCCGGCGGCGGCACCCCGATCAAAGGCTTGGCGCTCTGCGGTGCGGGCGTATTCCCCGGAATTGGCGTACCCCCCGTAGCCGTGAGCGGCGCCATGGCGGCCCACCGCTTTGTGCCCGCTGCGGCCCAACGGCGATTGCTTGAGGAGTTGGAGCTGGTGAGCTGAATATTTACTGCTTACTGCTTACTGCTTACTGCTTACTGCTTACTGTTTAGTTCTGGTCAATTAATTTGTTTTGGCTATGGGGATGGGGTGGGCACTTTTTACCTCAAGCCCAACTCCCTGCGCCTCGGCGCCCATGTGGCCAATGCCGGCTATGTGGATGCCTTGGTGATGGTCCAGGGGCTTGTGGAGGGGCCAACCCCATGAAGGTGGTGCCGCTGCGGCTTGCGCCGGGAGACGACCTCCGGCAGACGCTGGAAACCTGGATGGGCGAGCAGCAGGAGCAGGCGGGCTGCGTGATTAGCGCCGTGGGCAGCCTCTCGGTCGCCCAGCTGCGCTTTGCGGGGGCTGCTGAGGCCACGACCATCCACGGTGAGCTGGAGATACTCAGCCTGGCCGGCACCCTTTCGCCCGATGGCGCCCATCTGCACATTGCTGTGGCCGACAGCAGGGGCGCCGTGATCGGCGGCCACCTCTGCACCGGCTCCCTGGTGCGCACCACCGCCGAGTTGGTGGTTTGCCTGCTGCCGGAATGGCATTTCTGGCGGGAGCTGGATCCTGCCACCGGCTATCCCGAGCTGCGGATCAGTCCTCTGGCTCCGGGCTAAGGGCAGCCGTAGCTCCATCAGCAGAAACACCAGCCAGGTAACGCCAGCGCTGATACCGCCTGTCCAGTCGTTAAGCAGCAGTTCGACGATCGATACGGTGCTGGCGCCCCTCAATGCCCAGGATCTCGCCAGCTTCTTCAGCACCGGCCACGCTGGCTATACCAATTACTCCACCCTGGAGCCCCAGCCATGAGTACCCCAACCTCCACAGATGTACTGGTGATCGCCGCTAGCAACGGCCATAACCTGCAGCTGGCTGAGCGCTTCGCAGCGGCCGCCCGCCAGCAGGGCCAAAGCGCTGCCGTGCTCGATCTCACCACCATGAACCTGCCGCTTTTCACCCCGCGAGCCCAGGCCGCCGGCACACCGCCAGGGTTGGCGGCGTTGGAGGCCCAGCTGGCAGCCTCTCCGCGCTGGGTGATCTGCTCGCCGGAATACAACGGCTCGATCCCGCCGGTGCTCACCAGTGCAATCGCCTGGCTGTCGGTGCAGGGCAGCGACTTCCGGGCCCTCTTCAACTGCCGCCCCGTGGTGATCGCCACCCACTCCGGCGGCGGCGGCTATGGCGTGCTCACGGCCATGAGGCTGCAGCTGGCCCATCTCGGTGCCCATGTGGTGGGCCGCCAGCTGTCGAGCAACAGCGACAATCCGGCCAAGGACGACTCCATCGCTGATCTGATCACGCACCTGCACCACATCCATATTTCCCAACCATGACCACCTCCTCAGGCCTGGTATTTCGCCCGGCCGCCGAGCGTTTCCACAGCCAGCTCGACTGGCTCGACAGCTGGCACAGCTTTTCCTTTTCCAGTCATTACGACCCAGCCTGGATGGGCTATGGGCCGCTGCGGGTGATCAACGACGACACGATCGCCGCCGGCACAGGCTTCGGCATGCACCCCCACCGCGACATGGAGATCCTGACCGTGATGGTGGAGGGCCAGCTCAACCATTGCGACTCGATGGGCCACGCCGAGGTGCTGCGCGTCGGCGAGGTGCAGCGCATGAGCGCAGGCACCGGTGTGGTGCACAGCGAAATCAACCAGGGCGATAAGCCATGCCGGCTGCTGCAGATCTGGATCGTGCCCAGTAGCACCGGCATCGCCCCGGACTACGAGCAGAAACCCTTCGCCATCGGTCCCGGCTGGACTCCCCTGCTGGATCCCGAGCAGGCCGATGGCGCCATGGCGATCCACCGGCCGGTGCGCCTCTGGCGGGCTCAGCCAGG